>NZ_JAUBTR010000059.1:0-44761 GCF_036705045.1 Microcoleus sp. BR0-C5 | reverse complement strand
GGGATTTGATTTTGGGGAGTAGGGGTTGGGTGTCAGCAACGGGCAAGATGCCCGTTCCACTAGAGAGGGATTTGATTTTGGGGAGTAGGGGTTGGGTGTCAGCAACGGGCAAGATGCCCGTTCCACTAGAGAGGGATTTGATTTTGGGGAGTAGGGGTTGGGTGTCAGCAACGGGCAAGATGCCCGTTCCACTAGAGAGGGATTTGATTTTGGGGAGTAGGGGTTGGGTGTCAGCAACGGGCAAGATGCCCGTTCCACTAGAGAGGGATTTGATTGGGGGGAGTAGGGGTTGGGCATCTTGCCCGCCTGCAGCATTCTCAACAACGGGCAAGATGCCCGTTCCACTAGAGAGGGATTTGATTTTGGGGAGTAGGGGTTGGGTGTCAACAACGGGCAAGATGCCCGTTCCACTAGAGAGGGATTTGATTGGGGGGAGTAGGGGTTGGGCGTCTTGCCCGCCCGTGAAAGGTCGATCGATAGAGGTAAATGCTTTGCGGAAAGTGTTGTTAGCGCACTTATGCGGGAATCTGTAACACACCGGAATCACATTCGGTTCATCCAACTCCAGTTGGGGGCGAATGCCTGCTGCTAAAAGTTGGCTGCCTTCAGAATCGACGATCGAATTAAAAGTGCGATCGTCCCGGCCGCTGTTAAATGCCCGCACACCGTCGGCCCAGACAATCATTTGAGGCAAATGACCGGGCTTCAAAAGCCGCTGCAGTTGAAAGTCAACTACTTGTGCAGTTGCACCGTTGACTGAAAAGTTAAATACTTTTAAGCCCGGCCGGCCTCTTTGGGCCAAAGATTGTTTTAGCTGTTTGGGATCGACACCCTGCAATGCGCGGGAACTACCGACAATCAAAACATCTGGTGGGCCGACCGCAGCAACGTAGGATAGGTAAAGTTCGAGTTGTTCGTTGAGTAAATCGCTGCTGAAGCTGACTGTACTGGCTTGCGATCGGGTTGCGCCCGCTTGCTGCTGGGAATAAACCAGGTTTCTCATGTACTCGATTACTTTTTTCTCAGCAAACGCCCGTCTGGGACTGCCGGGGGGAACGGCTTGCATCCAAGCGACGGCCTGCACCCACAGGGCGGCTACTTCGTCCCAGTCTTGTTTTGAATTGGCTGATTGAGCCAAATTAGAAGCTTGGGTGGCAAAGTTAACTGACTCCGTAAAGGCATCGTTTTGGGGGCAAGAGGGAACGCTGAGGGATTTTCTGGTTTTGTTGCGGTTTTGAGCTAACAGAGACGTTGGGGACTGCGCTAGGACGGCGGATTCGATCGAACCCGATGGCGCTGCGGTGTTGGGCGACTTCGTTGACGAACATCCCAAAGTTACGGCTAATACAGCGGCTGCGGCGCAGGTACGTTTGAGGATGCTGGTGCTGATGCTAGCAATGTAGCGGCGAATCATAAAGCTTTCAGCGATCGCGAAACATTAATAGATATTACCGTAAGCGGCCATTGGTCTGCTGCCGCGATGGTGACGTTTTGAGTATTTATGTATGGGATTCGATGACTGCTTCGGCTTGCAGGGCGATCGACCTCAATTTATCCAATGTATCCTGGTTCGCACTCTGCCACAACCCCCGCTGACGAGCTTCTAGCAATCTTTCCGCCATATCTCGCAGTGCCCAAGGATTGTTTTCTTGAATAAATGCCTGCACTTTCTCATCAAAAATGTAAGCCTCTGCGATTCCTTCATACATAAAATCCTCTACACAATTTGCCGTAGCATCGTAAGCAAACAAAAAATCAACTGTTGCTGCAATTTCAAACGCGCCTTTATAACCGTGTCGCATCGCACCTTCTATCCATTTTGGATTCACAGCCCTGCTGCGATAAACCCGCGCAATTTCTTCTCGCAGTTGCCGCACTTTCGGATTCTCAGGAATTGAATTATCTCCAAAATAAGTTTCAGGATTTTTCCCTTGCAAATTGCGAATTGCGGCCGTCATTCCGCCTTGAAATTGATAATAATCGTCGGAGTCGAGGATGTCGTGTTCGCGGTTGTCTTGGTTTTGCAGAACTATTTGCATTTGGCCGAGGCGTTTTTCAAATGCTTCGGGTGCAGAACATCCCCATTCACCCCCCCTAACCCCCCCTTGTAAAGGGGGGGGACAAGAGTTGGAATTAGCCGCCCCTTGTAAAGGGGGGGGACAAGAGTTGGAATTAGCCTCAGAACTTAATTCACCCCCCCTAGCCCCCCCTTGTAAAGGGGGGGGACAAGAGTTGGAATTAGCCCCCCCTTGATAAGGGGGGGTTGGGGGGGTACTTGTATAGGCGTAACTGCTCCAATTAATGTAAGCTTTTGCTAAATCGCTGTCGTCTGTCCAGTTTTGAGCTTCTATTATGCCTTGAAGTCCTGCGCCGTAAGCACCTGGTTTTGAGCCAAACACTCGAAATTGCGATCGCCCTTGCGCCTCTTCCTGGCTCAAACCTGTAGATTCCCAATACAAAATCTCTTCCTTAACTTGTGCGGCTAAAGGGTTGTCTTCTGCAGATTCGTCTAAATCTGCCACAGCTTTTACCGCACTGTCAAACAAATCAATTAAATTAAAAAAAGCATCGCGGAAAAAGCCCGAAATTCGCAAAGTAACATCAACGCGCGGCCGCCCCAAAACTGAAACTGGCAAGATTTCAAAATCTACAACCCGGCGCGAAGGGCCATCCCAAACTGGTTGAACTCCTATCAGCGCCAAGGCTTCGGCGATGTCGTCTCCCCCCGTCCGCATGGTGGATGTTCCCCACACTGACAAACCCAAAGTTTTCGGATATTCGCCGTTTTCTTGGGTGTATCTTTCGATTAAAGTTTCCGCAGCAACTCTGCCAACTCTCCAGGCGGTTTCTGTGGGAATGGCGCGGATATCTACTGAGTAAAAATTGCGACCTGTGGGCAATACGTCTGGTCGGCCGCGAGTGGGCGCGCCGGATGCGCCGCTGGGTATGTGCCGCCCATCTAGTCCCCGCAAAAGGTTGGTAATTTCTTGGTTTGTTTGGAGGAGTGAAGGTAAAAGATAGTTGTTTATCCACTCTAATTCTTGTTGAGTTGCTTCTCCTATTTGCGGATTTGTAACCGCAGATGAACGCGGATTAGCGCGGATATTTTCGATTAAATTATCTACTAATTCAGCGGCTATTTCTTCGAGTTCTGCTGTTAAATCGCCTGCTGTGCGCTGCTGAATTATCGAGGTTGGATCGCAGGTTAAGGGGTCGAAATCGTAGCCTGAGTCTTCTGCTAGGGCGCGGGTTATGCCCGATCGCCCGTTGGTGGGATGGCGGGCGATCGCAATTATCAAATCCCGCAACTGTCTACCTTCGGGACACTGACCAAAAATGTGCAATCCGTCGCGAATTTGGGATTCTTTGAGTTCGCAAAGATAGCCGTCTGTGCGGGTGATAAATTCGGTAAATTCCGATTTATTTAGTTGTATTCCTAAGTCTTTATCTAAGTTTTCTTTGTTGGTGAGGGCGAGAATGCGATCGCGAATCATCGGTAATCGAGACGGATCTAAGCTTTGGGCTTCGCAATATTCGTCGATTAAGGTTTCCAACTGCTGCAAAGGCCCGTAGAGTTCGGCGCGAGTCATCGGCGGTGTCAGGTGGTCGATAATCACAGCTTGCGATCGTCTTTTTGCTTGGGAACCTTCCCCCGGATCATTGACAATGAAGGGATAAAAATTTGGCATCGCGCCTAATGCCACTTCTGGATAACATTTGTTAGACAATGCTATACTTTTACCGGGAAGCCATTCTAAATTGCCGTGTTTTCCGGCATGAATGATAGCGTCAATTCCCAACTTTTCTCGCAGCCAATAATAGTAAGCTAGATAATTGTGAGTTGGTTCTAAGTCTGGGGCATGATAATTTAACGCGGGGTCAAGTTCATATCCCCGCGATGGTTGAATTCCTACAAACACATTCCCAAACTGAATTCCCGGAATCGGAAAAGACGTATTGTTACTTATAAAGTCTTGTGCATAGCTTCCCGGAATCCCCCATCTTTTACAAATCCCATCTTGCACTTCCTGCGGCAAACTAGCAAAATATTCTTCATATTCTGCCAAATCCAAAGATTGATGAACAGGCCGCAATTCGCGTCCTTCCGGGTCATTTGTCACGCCAGAAGTTAACAGTTCAATTAACTCGTTGCCGCTAGCGGGGATGTTTTCAATTTGATAGCCAGCTTGCTGCATAGCTTTGAGGATTTCTACACAGCTAGCGGGTGTATCTAAGCCGACGCCGTTGGCTAAGCGGGCGTTGCGGGTGGGGTAATTTGCTAGAATTATGGCGATGCGTCTGTTGGCGGCTGGGGTTTGTTTCATTTTCACCCAATTCGCGGTTAAATCTGCTACAAATTGAATGCGATCGCCCGCGGCTACATAGCCTACTACATCTGTTTCTAATTCGCTGTTCCAAGTCTGTACGGCTTTAAAAGAAACAGCCCTAGTAATGATTTTTCCGTCTACTTCCGGCAATGCTACATTCATCGCCACATCGCGGGGCGAAAGTCCCTGAAGTTCCGTTTCCCACTGTTCCAAACCGCCGCCGCTGAAGATTGCTTGCAATACGGGAACGTCTAAGGATTTTAAGCTGTTTTGTTCCGGTTCTTGACTGCTGAAACCGGAGACTGCAAAACTTGTGGTATTGAGCAATAATTGAATTGGTTCTGATTCTTTGGGTTTAAAATACTCTAGCAATTCTATTTGCAAATCTGGTTCCCGCAGAGAAGACACAAAGACGGGAACTGGGACTAAATTTCGCTCTGCTAGAGCTTGACAAAGTGCATCAATTGGTGCTAAGTTTCCTGATAAGTAATGAGCACGATAAAATAAGATTCCGACTTTAGATTTAGAAGTAATGTCTCCGTGTCCGCAAGTTGGGGACGAGTCAATTTGCTTTTTCCAATCATAAATTCCGACGCGGGAAACTGTTTGAGGGAGGGGCGAATTATAAGAAGTTTTCAGGCAAGTATCGGCGGCAAATTTTAGTGCGTTAACAAAGTTTTGGACTCCGCCTTCTGTGAAATAGCGCCAAAGTTGATTTACTGCTGATAGCGATACATTGGAATGGCTGATTAAATCTGGATCGGGACTATCTTCTCCTGGCATTACAATCAGTGATGCGTTGGTTTTCTGCACAGTTTCCCGCAGGATTTCTAACCCGTAAGACCAATAAGAACGCCCTCCTAACAGTCTTAATATTATGACTTCGGCGCGTTCTAAAACTTCCTCGGCATAAGTATCAATTGTTAGTTGTTGCTGTAACTGAAGCAGGTTTACTGCGCGCACTTTGGGGAATTTTGTCGGCATTTTGGATGCGGCGGCTGCGAGTGTTTGAATGTCGGTGTCAGCAGCACTAATAAATACTATTGGTGCTGGGGTTTGCTGAATAAAAATTACTCCTTCTGCTTGAGGGTTCCAACCTCCGGGTGTGGCTGCTATTTTGTGCATTAATTTTTCCTCTATATATAACAAGTCGAAATTAAACGAAGTCTCAGAGGCACAGCCTCCCGCTTAATTATGCCACGAAAAAAGCGTTCGCAGCCTCGGAATGCAAGTCGTAGGATTTTGGAGAGGACTTGCATTCCGAGGCTGCGAACCAAATTACATAAAATATGAAAATTTTATAATGTTATAAATAAAACTCCTCCCATCATGATAGCAGCCCCTAAAAATCTTTCCTGAATATCTTTTTCCTTAAAAATGAAATGACCGAACAATACACCCATTAATACGCTAGTACGCTTAACCGCGATCACTTGCACTACCAAAGTTAATGTCAAAGCTTGCATTTGAAAAAGCACTCCCATAGCATTTAAAGACCCCATAGCAGCTAGCATTGGTAATTGTTTGAGAATTTTTCGCCCTGGATTTGGGGTTTTGTGCAATAAAACTGGCAGTAGCAAGACACTGATTGTACCAAACAAAGAGAATAACCAAAAAATAGGGGATGAATTTGTAACTCCTATTTTGTCAAAATTTGAGGCAATACTCCAGAGCAATGCGACGATTAACATCAATTTGGGCCCTGGTTCATTCAGCAGTGCTGTGAATGGGGCTAAATATCCTTTAGATTTCTCTTTTATATTTAATAAATAAGAGCCTGCTACGATTAGTAAAATGCCAATATAATCAAAAAAATTTGGATATTCACCGACAATTAACGGTGAAGTTACCAACATGAATAATGGTGTCAAAGCTACCAGCGGTAGTGTTAGGGATAAATCTGATACTTTGATGGCTTTGATGTAGAGGAGGGATGTGACAGCGTTGATGCTACCTCCGATTAATAGGGCGAGCCAAAATTGAGAGTTTAATGGCGGAATTCCTGTATAAACTACCCAGGGAATCAAAAAGATGACTGAAAAAAATGAGAGAGACCAAGCGACGACATATTCGTCACTTTTTTTGAGGTTTTGTTTCCCAAAAACGTCTTTAACGGCTTCAAAAAAAGCGGTCAAAATTCCAAAAATTAACCAAGTCAACCTAAATATGCGCTCCTGACTCGCTCGTCGTTTAGCAAATCTGCTCCAATACCTGTGAGAGTAATGTTACCAGCTTCTAGCACGTAACCCCGATCGGCAATTTGCAGCGCTAAACTGGCGTTTTGTTCCACTAAAAGGATTGTAACGCCCGTGGAGCGCAGGTTTTGAATAATTGCAAAAATTTCTTTGACGATCGCAGGTGCTAAGCCTAAACTAGGCTCGTCTAATAATAGCAGTTTAGGGCGCGACATCAACGCGCGGGCGATCGCTAGCATTTGCTGTTCCCCGCCACTGAGGGTTCCTGCTAGCTGGCGACGCCTTTCTGCTAAGCGCGGAAATATCTCAAATTGGCGCTCTAAATCGGCTTTTACTGCCGCCGAGTCCGATCGAATATAGGCCCCTAATTCTAAGTTAGTTAACACGGTTTGCTGCGCCAAAACCCTCCGCCCTTCTGGGCTGTGGGCTATTCCCAATTTCACAATTTCGTGAGCTTGACGGCGGCTAATGTCGCGCCCGTTATAAATAATTTGTCCTTGTCGCAAATTAACTATTTTAGAAATCGCTCTCAATGTGGTACTTTTGCCCGCACCGTTGGCACCGATGAGACTGACAACCTCGCCTGCATTAATCGTGAGATTAATATTTTGTATGGCTTGAATTCCGCCATAATTTACAGAAAGATTCTTCAGTTCTAAGAGGATATTTTGAGATATTTTGGGTGGGCTTTCGTGCATTTTCTGTGACTTTGAGGTAGATTCCGATTTACCGTTGGGTGGGGGCGGGTTTATGAAATTATTGGTATGAGGCAATTATTGTTGGTGAAACCCGCCCCTACAGAATGCGTGAGAATGGTGCAAGATGTGAGTTTACTCGTTCCCCGGCTCTGCCTGGGAAGGCATATCGAGAGGCTCTGCCTCGATTTTTCGTGTTACCAAACGAGGCAGAGCTTCTAGATCTCGGTTCCCAGGCTCTGGCTGGGAACCCGTGAAAATTTCTACGTTTCATCTCCCAAATAAGCCTCAATTACTGCCGGGTCATTCCTGACAACAGCCGGTTCTCCCAAAGCAATAAGCTGACCGAAATGCAAGACGGCAATGCGATCGCACAATCCCATAACAAGCGGTACATGATGCTCGATCAATATTACAGTTAAATTGAATTGTTGGCGCACTTCGCGGATAAATTCGCTTAATTTGTGCTTTTCATTGGGATTCATCCCCGCTGCTGGTTCATCTAACAGCAATATTTGCGGTTCTAAGGCTAAAGCGCGGGCAATTTCTAAGCGCCTCTGGTCGCCGTAGGGCAAGTTTTTGGCTTGTTCGCCCGCGCGATCGCCCAATCCCACTAAATCCAACAATTCTAAGGCTTTTCGCTGGGTTTTGCGTTCCATTGCGTTAGATGCGGGCAAGCCGAAAATCCCCGCCAGCACCGATAAAACTGGATTGCCCGATCGACTGTGGATGTGTCGGGCGATCGCCACATTTTCTAGGACAGAAAGTTCCCGAAACAACCGAATATTTTGAAATGTTCTGGCTATACCTTTATTAGCAATTTGATAAGGTCGCAGTTTAGAAATATTTTCATTTTGATAAATCAGATTGCCACTAGAGGCAGGTATCAGTCCAGTCATTACATTAAAGAGAGTTGTCTTGCCCGCGCCGTTAGGGCCGATCAATCCAAAAATTTCGTGTTTTTTAACTGTAAAAGATACGTTGTTTACAGCAATTAAACCGCCAAAGCGACGGGTTAATCCTTTGGCTGCTAAAACAGGATTGCTTGTTGAGAGGGTAAGGGGTTCGGAAATCATAAACACATCATAGAACGAATATAAGATATCTATAGCAATCCTCGCATCATTTGTGAATTTCTTACTCCCGATCGAGCGGGTTCGGGGAGGGTTGGGGTGGGGTAAAACATTTACGACTCCTGCAAGGATTCCTATAATTATGCCTGAGACGGCGGAATGTTCTTAAAGTGGCGCTTTTTAAGCAGTATTTAGGGCGATCGATTTCACCACAGACAAGCACAAATTTAGATCGCCCGGAGTCCTGAAACAGTTTGATGAGAATGTATACACAATTATTCAAATGGCTGAGACGGCTCATCAAACACAAGGATTCTAGCCCATGACGAAGCACTGCCGACAAAGATTAGCTGCCGTAATTGCCCTCTCGTTTCTATCTTTCACATCGCCTTTGCTGTTGACTCGCAATGCTGCGGCTGAAATTGGGGATGAACCCACAGCTAATCCCAAACAGATTGCCTCCCTCACCGACAAGTTAAAGACTAACCATGAAACGGCACTTGATCCAGCTATTAAGCTGTTACGAAAAATAGGTGAACCAGCCATCCCTGATTGGATGGAAGCTTTGCAAAATCAGAATTTGTCAGTCGGCCAAAGTGCTGCTGATGTTCTAAGACAAATTCGTTTTCCTGCTATTCCTGCCTTTGTCAAAACCTTGAAAGACTCAGATGTGCCGATTGGTGCAGAAGCTAAAACTTCACTGCCGCAGCTAATTCTCTTGCTGAAAGACTCCGATGCAACTGTGCGTAGCCGTGCAGGCTATGCTTTGGGAAGGATTGGTGCAGAAGCTAAAACTGCTGTGCCACACCTAATTCTGTTGCTGAAAGACTCCGATGCAACCGTGCGTAGCCGTGCAGCCAATGCTTTGGGAAAGATGGGTGCAGAAACTAAAACTGTTGTGCCGCACCTAATTCTCTTGCTGAAAGACTCCGATGCAAATGTGCGTAGCCGTGCAGACTATGCTTTGGCAAGGATGCGTGCAGAAGTTAAAACTGCACTGCCACAGCTAATTTCCCTACTTCAAGACTCAGATGTAACTGTGCGTAGTAGTGCAGCCTCTGCTTTGGGAAGTTTCGGTGCAGAAGCTAAAACTGCACTGCCGCAGCTAATTGTCTTGCTGAAAGACTCCAATCCAAATGTGCGTAATAGTACAGCCTCTGCTTTGAATAAAATCCGTGCAAAAGCTTAAACTTCACTGCAACAGCTAATTGTCTTGCTGAAAGACTCCCATCCAAATGTGCGTAGGTAGTGCAGCCTCTGCTTTGGGGACGATTGGTGCAGAAGCTAAAACTGTTGTGCCGCAGCTAGTTCCGCTGCTGAAAGACTCCGATGCAAATGTGCGTAGCCCTGCGGCCCCGGTCTTGCTAAGTATTGCTTTTCACCTTCAAAAAAAAGAAAAAACACTAACTTCGCCGGAGTTAAATCAGGCTGTATCAAACTTAGAATCAGCCTTGAAAACTTTGGCCCAACCTGAAGCTAATTTCTGACAATCAACGATCGCAAATCTCCGTGTATACATCAATGCTCTCAAAGCTGAACAAAGCAATCGCCCCTTCATCAAATCACTTCCCAAAAGTCCCTACATCTCGGGAATTTACTTATTTTTCCTCTTCCGAACCTTTGGCATCCGCCCACTGTGGCTGCTCAAAATCTACCAAACCTTAAAACCGAAATAGCCGACGGCAGAAACATCACCGTTTTGCTAGCCCAAATCTCTGGCAACCCACTCATTGCCAAGAAAAAAGGCACAACAGACGGCAATTTCACCAGCTAATATTTTTGAGTCAATGCTGCACTATTTAAACCAAATAAACCGCAGAATAACAGAGGATAAACTCAGCGATTCCACCGCTAGATATTAACGGCAAAGATGAGAGTCAATGGCAAGATTTATTGAAGGTAGCCGACTCCCAAAATTCATCACAAGCGATCGCAGGCTTTTTGTTAGCAGTAAAAAATTGCTATCTCGATAAAATTCCCGGTGCAAAAGATACCGACTTTCTGCAGCAAGAAATCACATCGCGCTATAATATTACAATTGCCGTACCGCTTCAATCTCCTCAAGCCGTCTCGCCCGGGTAATCTTATGACGATGTACGTACCGGATTCGCAGCATTCCCAGACAAAAGTCCTCCCTACGATGTACGATCTACCCAGTGAAGACCCGGAGGAACCCGGTTTGCCTGACGAATTCCACGACTTTCAACCCGAACTGCTGCGTCTAACCTGCCGCCCCGCCAATCATCCGCCAGAACAAATATTTATAGCGACAGACCTCAATCTCTACTACGATTCTAACCATCTCAATTGGTACAAAAGACCTGATTGGTTTGTCGTCTTGGGGGCTCCGAGATTTTATCGAGGTGACGAATTGCGCCTCAGCTACGTGATGTGGCAAGAAAATGTCAGTCCTCTGGTAGTAGTAGAACTGCTGTCACCTGGGACTGAAGATGAGGATTTAGGAATCACAGAAGAAACACCAAATAAACCGCCTACTAAGTGGCGAGTTTACGAACAGATTTTGCAGATTCCTTACTACTTTGTTTTCAGTCGGTACAACAATCAACTGAGAGTATTTCGCTTGATTGGCAATCGTTACCGCGAACAAGTTTTAACCGAACCTAGATTCTGGATACCGGAATTAGAATTAGGTATAGGTTTGTGGGAAGGTTGTTATCAAGGTTGTTCGAGGTTGTGGCTGCGCTGGTACAATGCTAGTGGCGATTGGGTTCTGACTCCAGAGGAGTTTGAAAGGCAGCGAGCTGAATTAGAAAGTCAGCGAGCTGAATTAGAAAGTCAGCGAGCAAACCGATTAGCCGATCGCCTCAGAGCAATGGGCATTAATCCAGAGGAGCTGTAAAATTAAATAGCAGCATGAAATTGTGCAAGCTGCAAGCGCTGTCCATAAAAACTTATTAACTAAAAATAAATTATGCCAGACTCTACCTCACTGCGCGATCGCTACCTAGCCCTAATCGACAAAATTGTCGAAATCACCCTCAAAGGTCAAATTCGCTCCAAAGAACAAGTTTATCAAATGCTGGTGCAAGACATTAGTACCGGTACTGGCGAAATCTTTGAACGCTGTTTCGGCGAACGCCTTGATGCCGCCGAAAATCAACTCAGAAATGAAAAAGACGAAATCAAACAAGCAAAGGCAAATCGCAGCCTCCGAGCTCTCAAAACCATCCAAGGAGAATGGGAACGCTGGCAGAAAGATAACCGCGTCGATCGCGCAATTGCCTCCTCAATTCAACAAATAGTTAGTGCCGAATCTAACGCCCGCCTCTTGGCATTATTGCAAGTAATCGATCCGAATAAAGAACATCCGCTGACTCTCGCTCAATTGCAGCAATTGGCAAAATCTCTGCACCAACAAATGCTGCAAACTGCTAATCCCGAAACCGAACAAGATTTGCAGCAAATCACCGCCGGCATCGCTAAAGGTTTAGAATCTTGGCAGCGTTTGGAACCGGAACTTGTGGGCTGGATTTATCAGCCGCAGCAGCTAGGATTTGCCGGTAGTCCCGAACAAAATGGGCCTTGGGCTTTTTGGGCCAAAAAAGTTAATAGTCCCTTTACCCAGGCTCTTTTGAATACTATAGCGCTTGGTGAATCTGTAGTTCAATTTGCAGCCCAGAAATCGAGTTTAGATTTAGGCATATTGGTGGAAGTGGCGATTATATTGCAGTGCTTGCAGCGGGCGTTGGCGACATGGTTTGACAAGCAAGTTTACGATTCCAAAGTGTCAACAAAAGCTTCAATTTCTACTTACATTACTTTTGCGGTAATTTGGAGTCAGCTAGCTAGTGGGTTTAATAATTCTACCAAGAGCGGCGAGCAGTTGGCAAATGCTTGTTTTCAAGTAACTTTGCAAATTTTGCGCGCTTTTTCTCAGCGGGAATACTTTCCGCTTTACGGGGGAATTTTTGCTTCGTTTGATGGTAAAGCTCTGCGGCATACTTTAGATTATTTAGACGAACCGCTGCGGCGAGTTGAAGGCACTCAAGCGAAAGCTCGGATTCTGACGCTTTTGGGTTATTCGATGCAGGCGGCTGGGGCCTACGAGCGATCGATCTTGCTGCACAAGCAAGCGCTGGAAATTGCCCGTACCGAAGGAGACAAAGCTTGCGAAGTTGCCAATCTCAATCACATCAGCCGCAACTATGTTGCTCAAAAAAATTATCAGGAAGCGATTAATTACAGCCAGCGGGCTTTAATTATGGCACGACAAGCGGGAGAGCGGCAAGGCGAGGCAAATGCTCTGGCTAATTTGGGTTACAGCGAAGTGTTTCAAGCGCGGCAGTTGGAGGAGGTGGAACCGGAGGTTTACGAGAGTGCGATCGGTTATTTGGAACAAGGTTTGTTGCTATCGGAAAAATTGGGAGACAGGCAAAGTCAAGCTTTTTGTTCCAGCAGTCTCGGTATCGCTAAAATTGCCCTGGAAAATGCTGAAGGTGCGATCGAATATTTGCTCAAAGGTTGGCAAGCGGCTCAATTCTCAGGGGATTTATATTTGCAAGGTCTGAATTTGGCTTACTTGGCTCAAGCTTATTACAGAATCAACTCACTAGAAAAAGCGATATTTGCGGGTAGCTTGGGGATGTATACTTTGGAGCAAATTGGTGCAATGGAGTGGCGTCAATCGGCTGGTTTGTTGACAATTTTGCGGGGTCAAATGGGGGCGGAATCTTTTAAACAATCTTTGGCTAAAAGTCGAGCGAATATCATTCCGGCGATCGGTGTTGATGGCTACGATTACATCCCGGAGTTGCTGGAAAAATATCAGCAATCTATTTAACTCTTTGTGGAACAGGCCGGAAAGCCTGTTGCTAAGAGGGGTGCAAAATGTAAGTTTTAACTCACCCAATAGCTGCATTATCAATAAGTCTTTCATGGGCGGGCTCTCCTGCCCACCCCACAACAAAATTTAAGTCTTTGTGGAACAGGCATCTTGCCTGTTCATGTGTTTTTATGCACCCCAATCTCCAAATAATTAATGCTCAACTATCACCGGTGTGCCAACTGCGACTTTCTCAAATAAAGCCTGTGCGTCTTTATCAAACATTCTGACACAGCCGTGAGAAGCCGCCCCCCCGATCGACTCTGGATTCGGAGTGCCATGAAAACCAATCACATTCTTGCCATCCGTCCAAAACCCCATCCACCTACTCCCTAATGGATTGTCTGGCCCAGCAGGAATAAGTTCTCCTGTCCAAGGATTTTGCCAAACTGGATCTTTGATCATTTGCATAACTTTAAAATTGCCTGTAGGAGTTTCCCACCCGCCTTTTCCCACAGCAACCGGGAAACTGGTTTGCACCTTATTTTGTCGGTAAACATAGACGCGGCGTTCTCGCAATTTCAGCACTAAACGCACTTCCTCAATAGGATTTACCGCAGGCTGTGGTTCCTGGGGAATATAACGAAATGGTTCTCCCAAGGGCGGCAGTTCTGGGGTTCCGAGATTGGGCAATTTTGTCTCGGATGTGGGCCGCTGCGCTGCGATCGCACTATTACTTGAATTAGCCACCAATTCGGCAGTCGCCTGCTGCTGGATGCCGATCGACAGTGCGGCTGCACTCAAGCTAAGCACAATTAGCTTATTAAATAAAAATTTGCTGTTCACCATTTTTTTTTTCGCTAAACTCCTAACCAGCAGTTCCTACAAAGTTCCTATCTAATTATCCGCCAACCGCACCAGATGAGAAAAATTTTGAGATGGCTTTTTGACGGCAACTGCGCTGTACAGTTTTTAGTTTAAATTCCAGCACTGATAACTTGTAACTCAACACCAAGCTTAGGCAATAATACCAAAACAACAACGTTTTTATAAGCTCCTAAGTGGAGTTACGCAATAGAATGTCGTGAGAAAACCCGGTTTATGCGTAAATAGTGCCAGAAAATGATTAAATTTGACCTCCGACTAATTTGATTTTTTAGCCATGTCCGATTGGCGATCGACTATTCAAACTATGGCGGTGCTCTATCCGGCAAGCACAATCTGTCTTTGGGTAGAGTTCCCCCCAGCAACAGTTAGGTGGGCGGAAAAAAAACTGCAACGGTCGAGCGAATAAACTCAATATATCACGGCAACACTCTAGAGATGCCAACCGCTGAACTTGTTGTAAATCGGGAACTTATGATGTAAAATTTAGTCTTTCAATACTTGTTCGATAATCTTTTTTTGAGATTGTCATAAATTTCCTACTCTGGGGATTAAACTGGATTAGGTATAGAAGTTGGGACTTTCGTGCAGCGGAAGCAAACCCGACCCTGAATAGCAGTTAATGTGAGGTTTCAATGCGTCTTCAGAACATCAAATTATTGACAGGTGCAACACTGTCGGTGGTAATTTCGGCGGTCTCAGTAAATCCTGCGATGGCTAACCCTGCAACTCAAATAGCCCAAACGCAGACCACCACAACAGCAAACACTACAACCATTGTCGGTTTTGTCAAAAGTATTGTCGGCGATGTAGTAACTATTCGCGAAGAAAGCGCGCCGTACAGGACTCTCAGGATTCAAAGATGCGTCCTGAGAATTATTGGCCTAGTACCGGGAATGAAAGTCAGAGCCACCGTCGCCGGCTCTCAGATACAAAATATCGCGGTGATCCCCGATTATAAGGTTGTAGCCACAACGGTTGCTCGTCCCGCAACCCCAGCACCGGCACCGCGTCCGGCTCCAGAACCGCCACCGCGTCCGGCTCCTCGTCCGGCTCCGGCTCCGGCTCCGATTCCGGCTCCCCGTCCAATTCCGGCTCCGGCTCCCCGTCCGGCTCCTGTGAGAGGACTTTGGTAGACCTAGGTTATACCATTTTAGATTTTAGATTTTTGATTTTCGATTGAAAATTGGCAATGACAATCAAGCAATTTGATCCGGGGCCCCCGCATTTATCAGTGGGGTTGCTTTCTTCAATCTAAAATCTAAAATCTAAAATTGATTCAGTGATTGAGCTCAAGGTTTGGATCACAGGTCTACAGTTGCATTGTTTTGTACAACTGGTATCAATAAATGGAATTAAGCCACCGCGCCGGCGGTGGCTTAGCTGTTTAATAGCAGTTAGAATAATAGAATTGTCCAGCAATTATTGAGAAATCGCTGCTATGTATTACCTGCGTTTCTTGCTGCTAATTCTGCTGTTGCCGATGATTGCGTGCGATCGAGCTACAGATGCGATCGCCCCTGCTGTGGGCGACAACGGCCCCCTGTCGCAAATTCCCTCCCGTGCACCGCTGGCAAATGTTGGGACAAATCAAATTGTACCCACCAAACCCCTGTCGCCGCAGCCAATCCGCATTGTTGCAACTGCTTTGCCGCAACCAGGAGCCAGCGAAAGCGCCTCAAAACCTCCTCAAGTAGTACCCATTCCCGCATCGCCAGTCCTGCGAGTGCCTCCTGGCTTTGTCGTCAACGTTTTTGCTGACAATTTAGACGCTCCCCGATGGCTAGCTTTGACGCCGACAGGCGATGTTTTGGTAACAGAAACCCGGCAAAATCGGATTACACTGTTGCGAGATGCCAACGGCGACGGGGTTGCTGAGGTTCGCAAGACTTTTGCAAGTGCCCAAAACGGGTTAAATATTCCCTTTGGCATGGCTTTTGCCGATCGCTATTTTTTCCTCGGAAATACCGCTGAAGTCCGCCGATTTCCCTACACAAAAGGGCAGGAACAATTGACAGGTACTGGTCAAAAAATTGCCGATTTACCGGGCGGCGGCTACAACCAACACTGGACGCGAAATGTTGTCGTTTCCCCAGACAAGAGCAAGCTTTTCGTCTCAGTTGGATCGCAGTCTAATGCCGATGTCGAACCGCTGCCGAGGGCGTCTGTTCAAGTCATGAATTTGGACGGCAAGAACCAGCAAATTTTTGCTTCGGGTTTGCGAAATCCGGTGGGATTGGATTTTCACCCAAAAACCAATCAACTCTACACGACAGTCAACGAACGCGACGGTTTGGGAGATGATTTGGTGCCGGATTACTTGACCAGAATTCGTCAAGGTGAGTTTTACGGCTGGCCTTACACTTATTTTAAGCCGAATTTGCTCGACCCGCGCCACGCCAGAAACGGCAATAGCGATCGACCTGATTTAGCTGCTAAAACATTAATGCCAGACGTGCTGTTTCAGGCGCATTCGGCGGCTTTGGGGCTTCAGTTTTACGACGGCAAAACGTTTCCAAAAAGATTCCTGAACGGCGCATTTGTGGCGTTTCGCGGCAGTTGGAACCGGAACGCTGGAACTGGTTATAAAATCGTGTTTGTACCTTTTAATGCGGCGAATGGACGCCCTCAAGGTTATTATGAGGATTTTCTGACGGGTTTTCTCACAGATCCGTCGGGCCCGAAAACTTGGGGGAGGCCGGTTGGTTTGCTGGTTTTACCTGACGGGAGTTTGCTGTTTACTGAGGAAGCGAACAACCGGATTTATCGGGTGCAGTATCGCCGCTGAGGATTGGGCGATCTATTAGATACCGACTTTTTCAAGAAGTCGGGGATCGGGTTTTTTAGTCAGCTTCAAACCTTGCTAACTTGAGATTCGCCGGAAATTTTTTGAAAAATTAATAACCTATCTTGTTCAGCAGTTTCGCGATTTAAATCAGACAGTTCGTAATAGGAATCTGTTTCGGGCAAGTAGATTGGCGGTAAATTTTCAGGCAGGATTAAATAAGTGTTTTTCACCTGTAAATCATTATCTATATCTAATGAATATAGAAATCCGTCAACAGGATTTACAATTAACTCGTGCAATGAAACTTGTCCCTCTATGTAAAGCTTGAGAGTTAGTGGTGCAACTCTGAAAACCAACCAGCGATTGTACAAATTATCTACATCGCACCAAGAATAAAGATAGCTATCGCCGTATTCATTCTCAAAAAGCGATAGTAGCGGGCCGTCGAAATACTCTAAATTGACTATACTTCTGAGAGTTAGAGGAAATTTACTTAGTTTAAATCCTATTAATTGTTCCATATTTTTGTACCTTACAATAAATAAACAATATGTTATTACAAATTTTGCTGCTAAATCAGCAGTAGCAAATTCATGTAGGCTCAAGTGACCGTTATCATCTATTTTGGAGACAATTCCATCTGTTTTGTCGATCGCTCCTGCTGCTATGTGAGTCCCCAGAGAATCGCGCAGTTTTTTTCTTTTTTTTGTTAGTTTTAAATAACGTTTTTCGGCATTTTCCCTGGTATCAAATAATGATAGCGCATAACCTTGACATCTGGTTGCTTCAGTTTCTGGTTTTAGGTTGCGCTGCGGAGTTATTATCAGCACTGGTTTAAAGTTATTAATAGATCGTTCATCATTGGGTTCAAATACAAATCTAAAAGCCACCATTTCTTTTGGTTCATAGTCCTGTGGCGGGCATTGAGTTGAAAGCTTATCTATATATTCTTGGTGTTTGAAGCACATATTGATAATTTAAGTAGCCTAAAGGTTTTGCGATCGCGCTTTAAAATCCCGAACCGGGTTGTTTGAGAAACTCGGCTTCTTCGGGGGTTGTTTCGCGTCCTAGAATTTGATTGCGGTGCGGAAATCTCCCAAAACGCTCGATTATTTCCCAATGCTGCATCGCGTATTCAATGAGTGAATCGCTGTCAGGTTCGCCGCTGAGTTGGCGAAATCGTTTGACAGATTTTTGCTGGTTTTCTAAATTTTCGCTGTGTTGAAAAGGCAGATAAACAAATAATTTTTGTACAGTAAGCAATTCGCGATCGAAGTTATGATTAATAGCGTATTCGGCGGTGGCTAAAGCTTTGTTGTCTGTTGCGAAGGCTTGAGGCGTTCCGCGAAACATATTACGCGGAAATTGATCGAGCAGTATAATTAATGCGAGGCAGTTGTTGGGGGAATCTTGCCAGGAGTCGAGTTGACCGGAGGCGGCTAGTTCGTATTGCTGCAGAAAGCGCCATCGCACTTCTGCATCAAAATCCTCATCTTTTTCAAACCATTTCTTGTGGACTTTGCCAAACTCAGGAGAGTTCGATCGACTAAACCAAAAATCTAAAACTTCATTCATTAGCAATCTAGTAGGCGATTGATTGTTGATTAAAGCTTCTGTGTCTGTAGTTGCACAAAATGCGCTATCTGTCCAACTACAAACCGCAGCGATTAATGATTAGCAATAATCACTTATGAACCTTTGTTGTCCGGTGCTTAAAGTTACAAACTAGCAAACAGTCTGTCCCAAGTTTTGCCTCCCACAACTCCGTCTACAGGAATATGAGCTTGCCGCTGAAATCTTTTCACTGCATCTTCGGTTGTCGGACCGAAAACGCCATCAATTACGATCGGGTGTGCGGACAAGCCCCGCGCGTTCAACAACTTTTGCAGTTTCTTCACATCGTGCCCTTTCGAGCCACATTTTAAAATCCTTTTATGGTGTTTCACTGCTGGTCGATGGCAATCATCAGTGTAGCAAACTGCGGAGCCCGCTGCATAGTTGGCTCTACTTGTGCCCGTCAAAACTAATAGGGCGAGAACTGCTAGTAAATAATAAAAAGTCTGTGATCCGGCCATACTTTCCCTGTTAATTTTTCAAGCGTTTTTTGCAAGTTGGACGATTGTTTGAGGGTGAGAAACCGGGTTTCTGGGATGGGGGCATCCAATCTTGATTAACCAGGTTTCTGGCAACAGTCAACCGACATTCTACAATATAAGTGGCTTTACTGCAAAATCTCCGATCGTGCAAGTTAAATTTTGTTGCTCTTTGGTAGCAGCAAAGGTAACAATTACTTCGCAGGCAACTGCAACCGTCAGCATTACCAAGTTTCGCGCCAGCGGGTAATCGCAAACGTCATCATTTGCCGCTGAAGGAACCCGATAGTGTTGGTTCCAAATTATTTCGGAGTAATCGGCAGCTAATCCGACGTGCACGCAGGGAATAGAGGCACTGGCACAGTAATCCTTGACTGCTTGCCGCGCGACACTGTTATCAAAAGTATCGATGACTGTGGCGCTGACAGCAAGCAGCCGATCGGCATTTGCGGGTGTCAATTCTTTTGAGTGCGCGTCAATGCTGACTCCCAAAGCGCGATAGAGGTTGTTGGCAAGAATTTTGGCTTTGAATGCGCCGATGTCCGATCGATAATAGGGTTGAGTGGAAAGGTTGCGTTCCTCGATGCGATCGCGATCGATGACTTTTAACTGACAAAAGCCCGATCGCGCGAGATTTTCTGTTATATTCGCACCCAAAGCGCCCGCGCCGCACACCGTTACCGGAAAATTTTTGATCTGCGACATCACTGCGGCACTTCTGTAAAGTTGTTCGTGAAAAAATATAGTCATGGTAATCAAGAATTAGCGATTTTCGACGACTCCAACTAATGATTGCAAGTCGAAGTCTTTGTCCAATCCGCTGAGACAAATGCCAGCACTCATAACTGTCAAATCATTTTTGGCGATCGCAGAAGTGTGATGTTCTCCGGTTCCGCTAGTCCATTCAACCAGCCAGTAATCTTTGCGATCGAAAAAATCTCGCAATTCACCGCCACCCATTTTCAACGCCCGCTGCAAGCGCTTTTCTTCCCGCACTTTCGGATCGAAATCTTTAATATTTCTGGACACCAATTGGTAAACAGTTCGCATGGACGGCGTCATCCCTTTAAAGCGAACTTCTTGAGGCAAAATCAACTTTTTTAAAGCTGCTTTCAATTCCTCAGACGGCAGCGGATCGGCGCGCCTGTCAATCTCTTCAAACCACAAACAATGACCGTCCCAGCGCGCAACAATCGGCTCAAACTGCGAACCTTCTGTTACTAAATGGACTGGTACGGGTTTCGCAACACCTGTGCGCTGTTTAGCATCAGATTCGTTAACAGGATAAGCCAGCCATGTTTGCCCTTGCAGCACGTAAGCCAAGTGCAAGCGAACGGGGAGGAGGAGTTGCAAATACTCGGCCACTTGCGGCAAACTCGGCTCCTTAATTACCGCAGCAATTCTCTCATTTACTGGCCCAAAAATAGCCCATCCTTCAAAGTTGCGTGGCTGCGGTTGAAAAGTATAAACCATTGAGCTAACTCTTATCCGCACGCTTCCCCCGCGCACGCAGGGAGCCAGGAATTGGGTATCGAGTAGCTGCCCTTCTTCTGCCGCAAGTTGGCTGAGAATTCTGCGAATATCTGCCAATGGATTGACCTCCGTAATCTTACTTATTTTACAGAACGCACTTTTAATTAAAGCCAATACAAAGAATTGTAAACAATCTTGACACGAATGAATATCCTAATATAATATTGAGCGAGGATATAATTTTAACCTTGTAAATATCTCAAGTAAATATGCTGCCAAAGCTTTTTTCTAAGTTGGTTGTAGTGACAGCTCTGACACTTCCTATTTTGGGATCCGCCCAGGTAGCTAAAGCTCAGACCACCTATGGAGCTACTGCTTATTCTGCGACTTCTGGCGCCACTGGTATTAGTTGGAATCATGATTCACAGAGAGGGGCACTAAACGCAGCAGTAGCCGCCTGCAATGAAGAAACAGGAGGTGCTGACGACTGCGAAGCGCTGACCTATAATACCGATAATTGTGGAGCGATCGCATTAGGCGAAGGAGGAGCAGGTGCGGGCTGGGGTGACGACAAATCAGCAGCAGAAGCTCAAGCTCTCGCCGCTTGCAGCGAACTAGAGGGTGGCCGTTGTAAAGTGAAGCTTTCAGCTTGCAACGAATAATTAAACTGATAAAAATCGGTCGGAGTTGTTTATATTTTCGCTGGTAAAACAGCTTATAAAATGGTAAGTGTAAAGTGTTCTTCGGCGCACCTTACACTTACCATTCGGCTAAGAGTAGGGTGCACCTGGTGCACCTTACAGTTAATCTCCTACTTCGGAAGTAACTGCATCTGGTGGCAGCAAACTTTCTAATCTATCTTTAGACCAGTATTCAGTAGGATAAGCGAGTGCAATAATATCAGAGAGTCGAATCAGCCACGTAACTTGTCCGTAAGCATCGATATTTTCCGCCTGTTCGTTAGGGGGAACTATCACCAAAAGTTCCGCAAACTCCCCGAACAAATTAATCGGGATGCCACCGAAACTGCTATTATTTGTTTTAATCCAAACTTTACTGCCTCGATCGAGAGCTTCTTGGAGTCGCTGGCAGATCAAACTAGATTTTTTGACCTGGGATTTTTTGGCTTTCGACTTTTTTCCCATAGTTTTAAGAAGTTAAAGTAGTTGTATTGTGGGTTGCACAGTTCCTTGAACCGTGGGTTGAGATTTAGCGCGATCCTCTTCGTTGGCGTAGCCCCCGTAGGGGCAGGCTGCGCTAACGCGGTTTGGTATTGAAACGGACAAAATGAAAAAGGGATCTCGCCCCGTCGCTACCCCATTAGTCTAGTCTATAAGAAAGTGCTGTACTGCGATCGTAATAACAATTTAATCGCAAAATCGGGAAATGACCCCAGCTCAATAAAAATGCGACTCTAGCCAAGCTTCAAACCCTTAATTCATCAGTGATTCCCAATCTCAAATCTCAAATCTCAAATCTCAAATGGTATGACCTGCGGTGGCACTGTTACAAAGTCAGTCAACGATGCCCGTGTTTCAACTGTGTCCAAATGCAGTATAATCGGCTGAATCTTCCCAAATCGTTTAAATAAAACAATGGACTGGCGAAAGCTCATTCATCCAAACCCGAAAGCTTCAACAAGTCAACCAGCAGCGCCAGAAACTCGATTGTCTGTAGAATTTTTGCTAGGGCTCTTTGCTGCGGGATGGACTCAACAGCAGGTGTTAGAAAAATATCCTGCACTGACTTCGGAAAAGTTGCGCGCTGCTTTGGCTGGTGCGGATTCCCAGTTAGTCTCCTCCATCGCTAATCCAGAATTACAAGCAATTATTGATCAAATTAGAGAATAATTTACAATAGGGAAAAAGTTGTCGCTTGAGGATATTGAGGAAGATGTTTGGGAGTAAAGAGCGATATTAAATCTCAACTTCCCCCTAAATTTTCTCTAACTCTTTCCCGAAACTCCAACACAGCCTCAAGGGGGTCGGGGCGTTGTACATACTCTGCAATCAGTGATAAATCCAAATTCGGCAACAACTCGCTTTGCTGCATTTTTTCATATTCCTCTCCCCGAAGATGATAAACCTCAAAGCGCCGATTTTTCCAGAACCAAACCTCTCTGATTCCGAGCTTTTTGTAAACTGCTAACTTGTCCAGGCCGCCACTACTGAGTACAACCTCGATCGCTAAATCAGGAAATTCTTTTTCTGTACCGATACAATAGCACTCATCCGGTTCTGTACCGCCCTTTTTTGCTTGAATGCGGAAGGTAGTTGAACCCAATCCCCAAAACCGAGTCCGTGTTTCTTGAAAATACGCTTCTAGCAGCATCCCAATATTGGTTTTATCTCGATCGTGACGGCGACTTGGGGCCATAATTTCCAGCACTTCATCTAAATAAGTAACCCGATACCAAGGACTATCTCCGAGTTGAGTCAGTAGTTGTTCATACTGTTGCCAACTTACCCCGCTGGTAATAAATCTTTCCACGGGATCTTCGGTGAAAAGCTCTAATTCGGTTGCTAAATTTTTGATTAATATTGAAGTCACCGAACTATCCTCTTAAGTAAGGAAGGGTAGACACTGCCCACCAGCATAACTGACGGGCAATGCCTAAATTATATCACTTATCATCCCTCACAGGCAGCGACGTATCCAGAATTTCCATCAACAATTCCAGCCGCGAAGGACGACTCAACATCGGCACTAAATTAGGTAAGGAGTAATAATCACCCGCAAACGTAAAGGTTTCCACCGAGACTTGTTTGTCCTTCAATTGCTTCTGGACATATTCGCACCAAGAACCAACTCGCACAATCACAACATCAGGAATTACCCCCAAACTGCGGCAGTAATTCTGATAAGCATCTGCAAAATAAGGTGCAGCGTTTTCACCTTCATCTGTTACCAGAATGAATTGCTCGACAACCTGCTTTTTAATTCGCATTGCTTCCACCGCGCAACCGCAACTTGTGCCGCCGCCACCGCGAATGTGCTTGAAAGCGCGTTCCCAGTCTGTCAATTCGCTGCCGTTTGCTTCCACTGGATAGGGCAGGGTGTCAAAGGCGTAGACGAACAGTGCAGCCTCGGAAATGCCCGAAATCAAAGCAGCGAGACGCTTCCCGACTTCGATCGCACTTTCCATGCTTCCAGACTTGTCAATCAACAAACCGGTTGCTTTCGCAATCTTGCCGCGCTTCTTCACCTGTTCATTTGTCACCGCTTCCAGCTTCGCCGCCGTTGCTGCGTCGAAGTTCGCCCCCGCACCCGCAACACTGGCTTTGTAAGCAGAAACCCGATCGCACTTTGCCGCTTCATCCAGCTTCGAGTCAATCAACTGCTTGACTTCCGCGTGATCCATCGCGCCGCGCGACTGAATAGATTTCAAATTGTTGATGACTTCCTGCGGCGACATCGAGTTAATCAGCGCGGCCAAAACTGTTGGCGTTAGCTGTCTGATCGCACCAACTGCGATCGTATACGGAATCTTGTACTCAACAATCAAATTCGCCTGTTCCGCAGGTGTCGCCGCCTTTGCCAACTGCTTCAAAACGAATGCCAGAGAGTCTTCCGGCGGATTGTCTTTAAACAGGATAGCATTAGCGCGATCGCTCGGCTTGACGTGCAGCGTTGCGTACAAATGCTTCATCGCCTTGCGGTTGCGGATGGCGGCGCGATCGAAAAACTGTGCATTCTTTTCCCGCGATTTCAGATAGCGAGTGACAGCAGTGCGCGCGCTGCGCGGCACCTTATTCTGGTGCTGCTTCATAAAGTCCACAATCCGCGAAACCTCGTAGGGAGGGAACTCTTGCAGCATCATAAAACCGGCATCTCGGTGTTCCGTCAGCGCCGAAGTCAGCAAATTTCCGGCAAAAACTTCCTTGTGATCGCGCACGTCGCCGTGACGTTGATACCACACTGCTAAATGACCGTAAAATATTGGGTCTAATTCGATAATTAACTTGTGAATTTCTGCTACTTTTTCTAATACACGGTGAGGAGTGGTGAGCAGAGAGTTGAGCAGTTCCAAACGTAAATCGCGTTCTACTGTATTCATATTCATTGGTGTCACCTAATATTTTGCACCTATCGCCTTAGTCCGCCAGGGATTGAAATCCCTGGCTCAAAGCTAAAGTCCTCTTAAGAGGACTGAAATGCGTGTTTAAAAATGTATTTTCTGTGATTAAAAACCAACAAAAACAAATATCTTTAGTCCTCTTCAGAGGACTTTAGCTATTAGACAGGGATTTCAATCCCTGGCGGACTATTTCGGAGTCGAGTGACTTCAAATCTGGTTCAACCCAATTAATCCGAGCTTCCCAGGACATCAGACGATCGCGCGTGTAGTAGCGAAATGGTAAAGTGCCATCGGCATATTTTGCAATCAAACCGTTAGTCAGATGTACGATCGATCGATTTTGGCTTTCATCGGCGAGATACCGACGAATAGTTCGCACCCAAAACAGGGTTAGTGTTTCGTGATATCCGCTGTTTTTTGTGGTTTCAATTCCTTGAGCCGAGTTGTAACGTTTAATGCCATTGCGAATCGCATTTATCGCTTCTTGCTCCGAGTCATAACACAGATACCACAGGGCAACGGTTAAATGTGCTTCGTGCGTCCATTGACTTCGCGACAGGTTGCCTTCTTGGAAGGCATGAATCAGACTGTCTATCTCCTTGGGCGATCGGTAAATTGCCAGTCTTTTTCTCATGGCTAATACCCAATTTATTCTTGAGGACGGAAGTCTTCAATACAAACAGGATTACTTAATTATTATCCTGAATTAACAACAAAACCTTATAGCATTAAAAGTCACTTCGCGCAAGTCAAGAAAGCCGTTGTTCATACGCAGGAGTTGAACCCGCGACCATTTCCTTATGAGGGAATTGCTCTACCAATGAGCTAGTATGTAAGCTTCCTTTGTTGGGGCGCGAAGTGGAACTTTTAAGCGCCGGATAGATATAAAAATTTCAGCTATAAAAGGCAGCGCACAAGTCAGAGAAGCTTTAGCCTCGCGGCAAGTAGGAATTGAACCTACAATTCGATTTTAAGTCGAACGTTTCCAGTTTGTAAGCTTCTTTAGTTGGGGTGCGCTGCCTAATACGTGCTTTCAGTGAATTTCTAGCCGTAAACAGCTTCTGGGCGGACAATTAAATCACCGCTGGGACGGCGATCGAGCACGTAAGACTCGAAGCGATCGCCCTTGACATCAAAATGGTTGGCCAGACGTTCCTTAATAGCCTTGTCGCTCATTCCTGCCGCGATACCCAGTTGGTTTTCTGCCATGTCATAGGAACGTCCTTCAAAACGAATGTGAACCATTACCGATACCTCCTAGAGCAATTTTGGATTTGGGATTAGTAGCTTATCTGCTCTCGATTTTGGCTTTTTGTGAGACGCGGGCAAATTGCCAGTATCGGTAAAGATTCACGAAATCTGATAATCTTTACTGAAAAAAGCGCCGTTCTAAATGATAAGCTTGTTGGATTTTGCGGATTTCCTCAGCCTTTTTGGTTGATTGAAATCTGGCTGAACTTGTCTGTTCTGAATCCGCGTTAAATTCGTTAGAATTAGATTTATTCAGTACCCTCTCTGGCTTTGAGCGAGCCAGTTTGTAACCGAACAGTCTCGTATAAAGTAACAACATGACAATCGAGTCTATATTACAAGACTTTCAAATTGATGTTCGTTGAAATTTTGAGCAATATTTAGTTGTCAAGGTTCAGAATTTGCACGAAAAATACAGGTTTTTGCTTGTCCTGCGCTTTCCATATTTACATACTACATACATACTACATAGATGTCAAGGGGGTAGCAAAAGTTTTTTAGATAAAACTTACATGAGTGGCGATAAACCGGGTTTTTTCACGAAAATATTTCGTTGTTACCCGCAGATTCGGTAAAAAACCCGGTTTCTTGGGTCGGAGCGCGATCGCGAACTGTAACATCGATTAAACATCCTTAACATAAGAAATGCTGTCGCGAATATTGTGGAAGCCAGCAGACTCGTAAAGACGCAATGCACCTGATGGATTTTCAGCATCGACGCCGACAATAGCAGTAGCGACACCGGCAGCTTTCAGTCGATGCAAACCAGCGAACAACATCGCTCGTCCCAATCCCATTTTGCGGAAGCCGCGCCTAGTGCCGAGACAAGCAATCCAGCCTTCATTGCGCCCGGTACGATCGCACTCTTCCACACAAATCAGGCAGGAACAAAAACTGACAAATGTGCCGTCATCAGCAACAGCAATCAAGTCTAAATCATTTCTGTAATCGGGTTTAGCTAACTCGTGCTTAAATTTATCCACCGTTAAATCGTGATGATTCCAGTGATCGATAAACGACTGGTTGAACATTTCTACCCAAGCTGCCGCATCCTGTTCGCCGGGGAACTGACGCAGGGCAAAGCCTTCGGGGAATTGCGGTTCTGGGATCGGTTCAGAAAGCGATCGCGCCATTCGATAAAAATAGCGATCGACCTTAAAACCGCAACTTGTCAGCACAGAAATGCGATCGCAATCCTCAGCGCGAGCGTAGGTTCGCAGCTTCACGCGCCCGCCCCGCATCGCAGACACCTCGCGCATCCGCACTTCACCCCAGGCGATCGCGGCTGCTTCCACATCGTCGCCGCGCGCGTCGGGGTGGACGCGAAACCACAGCCAACCGTCAATTACTTCCCCAGGCTCAGAAACGGACAACTGAGCAAAACCGATTAATTTTTCCTCCGCATCTTCCCAAAGACGGATATCGCGGGCTTTGTCTAGAGACAGTGCATTAAATTCTTGTTGCAATTCCGAGATGGAAGTGCCTTCATCTAGCCGATCGACTTCTTCGCAAGTATTGATTAAATGGGCGATCGCAGTTAAATCGCGATCGCCCCCATAGCAGCGCGCCGAGAGATTGAGCATCATAGCTAATCACCATTCCCTGTTGTTATTCAGTTTAAAAATAGCTTGGGCGATCGCACTTTTATCGATCGACTCGCCCCAATGGTCGATCGGCATTAAAAATCCGACAACACAAACACCCCGACGCATCGAACCGCTACAGCAGTTGACTGGACTCGTGAATTGTCGCTTGCCAAATTATTTGTGTGGTGGCTGCAAATAAACAGAAAAATCGCCTCCACTTTTCCCCCATCGCTAAAGGTCATAATTCACCCCATTCTCAGCTAACCAGCGCTTGCGTTTCTCGAAATCTGGCAAAATCTGCTCGACTCTATCCCAAAACGCACGATCGTGGTGCGGTTCAATCAAATGCACCATTTCGTGAATCGCCAGATACTCAATCATCTCTCGCGGTAGCATCGCCACTCGCCAATGAAAATATAAATCTCCCTTGTGCCCGCAGGAACCCCAGCGATAGCCTAAATCTCGCACTTGCACCGAACGGGGAGAAACTTCGAGGCGTGAGACAACAGCAGCAATTTGTGTATCTAAAATCGACGAAAGGCGATCGCAATACCATCGAATAAAAGCTTCTCTCCCCTGCGCCAGCGCTTCTCGCTGCAACTCAAAACGACTTTGATACAATCTCAAAGGTGGCTTTCCCTCCACGCCATCCACCAGTTTGAGGCTGTAGCTGCGTCCCAGATAGTAAAAGCCTTCCCCGGAAACGTATTCTTTAGCAGGGGTGGGAGGATTGAAAGATTCTTTCTCGATCAGTTTACTGTGAATCCACAAGCGCTTCTCGTTGACGACTTTTTCTAATGTTTCAATTGGCACTTGTGGGGGAGTTGACAGAATTAATTGACCGTCTCGTTCGACGGTGATGCCGATCGTGCGACGTTTGGTACTGGGGCGTAATTTAAAGGAAAGGTCGCCAAAGGTTAGTGTTGTCATAAGATTAGGCGAGATCGATTTTTACGGGCAAGTTGTACCAGTTTATCTGCCACTGATTCTAATTGTTCGTAATTGACTGCATCCTTATCATCTAAATACCCGGCTATCCACTTTCTTAAATCTTCTTGAACGACAGGTCTGTCCCAATTTACCCGTCGAAGTTCTTGCCTAATGTGGTTGACAATTTCGACGGTTAGTGCTGCAAGTTCTGTGAGGTTTTTGTCAGAATGTTCGCCTAAAATATTCCGAAATGGTAGTTGAGTTTTCGGGTCTAACCCGGTTTCATCGGTCTGGCGACCTGTTTGGATTTCTTCGATATATTTCCGCAAAGCTTCTACTTTTTCTTGCCAGTTTTCGGCGAGAGATCCGAGGATTTCTTGCAGTTTATTGCTCAAGTTTTTGTAAAAAACTGGGTCTTCATCATAGTGGATATCAATGTGGTAACGGGCGGCAAATTCCATTTCGGCTGCTTGGGCTTTAATTGACCGATGCCGCTGGACGTGAGTTTTAAAATCCAGAGACATAATATCAATAGGCGGAACTTTTGGATCGATTCCTTGGGATTCAATATATTGGTCAATTAATGCCCGGACTTTTTCTTTGGCGCTGACAATGTTTAGTTTTTCATCTCGATAAAGGTCAGCGACGGATTTTTTAATTAAACCTAATTTCTTGGCATCTTTGACAAAGTTATAAGGATAACGGGCTTCGGGACGGGGTAAAATTGTGTCTAAGGTATCGAGAAAGTCTTTAAGATAATTGTTGAAATCGACTCTGAGGCTATCGTCCCTCAGCAAGTCAACACAATCATCTAAATCGTCTATTGTGCAACCGCTTTGGCTGAATAACTTAATGAGTTGCTGGTGTTTATCTTGCAATTTTGGCAACTCTTCCCGAATATCAAACCAAGCGGCTTCTGTATCTACTTTTTCGTAAATTGCTAAAGCTTCTGCTAGATTTACGCCGTAATAATCTACGACTAAGCCATATTTTTTAGTATTATCATAAACGCGGTTAACGCGGGCAATAGCCTGTAATAGTTCATATTCTTTCATTCCTCGGTCTAAGTATAAAACTTGTTCTAAGGGCGCATCAAATCCCGTCAACAGCATACTTTTAACAATTAAAACTGCTAAACTGTTTTTGGCTAAAGAATCTTTAAACTTAGCAATATTGATTTCTTGTTGACTCTTATCAGTCCACTTTTTCCAGTTTTGGTAGTCATCTTTGTCGGCAGAAATGACGGCGGCGAATTCTAGGCGGCGGATTGTTTCTAAATGTGGTAAGGCTTGGGCGAGAAAGCGAGTTTCTGCATCCAGGTCTTCTAGGGTTTCAGTGTCGAAAGTTTGCAGGATGGGGGCGCGAGTTTCTAGTTGTTGCACGAGTTCTCTTTGTGCTTCTAAAAATGCTTCTTGATAGCGGACGGCGGCGAGGCGAGTTGAGGCGACAACTTGGGCTTTGAAACCTCCGGGAAGGATACGATCGCAATAATGACGCAGCATATTTTTAGCTTTGGCTTTAATCAGTTCTCGCGCTTCGCAGACTTGGGTTTTAGTCGCGTATTTAGCTTTAATTTCCCCCCGTTCTTCTGGGGTTTTATCCTGAAATACGATTTCAAATAGTCGATCTAGGTCATCGCCTTGGGTGACTGCACCTCTGGCTTCTAACCCTTCATAAAGAATGGGTAAAGTAACTTTATCTTCTTGAGATTGGCGGATATTGTATTGGTCGATAAAATCACCAAAAATTTGCTTGGTCGTTCTCTTGGCGGATTGGACGATCGGAGTACCTGTAAAACCAATTCGCGCACAGTTGGGTAACGCTGTCAAGAGGTTTGTGTGGAGAGTGCTGGCGTGCGATCGGTGCGCTTCATCAATTAGCACTAAAATATCCTCAGAAGGATTGAGGTTTTTCGGCATAGGCTCAAATTTTTCTTCTTCTTCTGAGTCTTCACCACCTTTAAATTTTTGAATCATGCCGAAGACTAAGCCAGCACCGGGTTGTTTGAGGTAGTTTTCTAGCTTTTTGACGTTTTTCGCTTTTTGTAAGGGTTCCCCTGTCAGGACGGCTGTATCGGACAGTTGTTTTTCTAAGTCGGTGCGATCGGTAACGACGACTATCTTGAAGCGGCGCAAGGCGGGGATGGTGCGGATTTTCCGTATCAGGTACACCATTGTCAGGCTTTTGCCCGACCCTTGGGTATGCCAGATGATACCGCCGCGTTGGTCGTCGGTGCCGTGTTGGGCGCGGGTTTGGTTGTGCAGGAGTCGCCCGATTGCTTCGTGGACGGCGCGATATTGTTGGTAACGGGGAATGAGTTTAATCGTGCGTCCGCCGCTGGTTTTGAAGAGGGTGAAGTTTCGCAGGATGTCGAGGAGGTTGGCGGGTTGTAGCATCCCGGCGATCAGCATTTGGCGCGAGTTGAGTTCGGGAAGAACCCCCCTAGCCCCCCTTGCTAAGGGGGGAACTTCTTCTGTCGCCTCCGGTGTTAAGGGGGGAACTTCTTGTGCTGCTTGCTCTTGCTCCCCCCTTAGCAAGGGGGGCTGGGGGGGTCTAACGTCTTTCCACTCGACAAAATGCTCGTAGTTCGCGCCGATCGTTCCTGCTGCCGCCCGATGTTGAGAGGCGGCTATCATTAACTGGTTGTAGTGGAATAGCTTTTCTGCGCCTTCGGGTTGGCTGCTTCCCCGTTGGTTGGAATATTGCAACAAATCGCGGATTGCTTCGGTGATGGGCTTATCCAGTTTGGGGCTTTTGCACTCGATGACGACGAGGGGGATGCCGTTGACGAGTAGCACGATGTCCGGGACGATAAACCCCCCTTTGCCTGTTGCCCCAGGGGGGTCTACTCGGTATTGATTGATGGCTAGGAAGTCGTTATTTTGGGGATGCTCGAAGTCGATGAAGTGGACGGTGCGATCTTTGCCGTCTTGTCCCTGAACAGTGGTGCCTTTGAGGAGTAAATTTGTAGCGGCTTGATTGGCTTCCATTAGTCTTTGTGCGCCCAGACGCTCTAATTGACTCGCGGCGGCATTGACTTGGGTATCATCGAGCCAAGGATTGCCGTTGTCATCGAGGTTGATGCGCTTGATGGCGGTTTTTAGCCGATCGCCAATTAAGATTTGCTTGAAGTTCTCGCGATCGGTAATTTGGGGATTATCCCAACTGCCTTCGATATGCTGCCAACCCATGCTGATAAGTTGGTCTATGGTTGGCTTTTCAGAGTAGATATATTCTGGCGTTTGTTGGGGCATTGTTCCAGTAAAGGTAGGTTACGAGGGTCGATCGGCTGCATCGATCGCCCAATTCACTTAAGGCGTTTTCATGCGGCCCAATAGTTGCCACTCCTGCATTGGATTGACTTTGACCATGACGAATAAGCCAGATAGACACGGTTTGATATTTCCTCTCATTTAATGGGTGAAAATCCCACGACTAGCTAAACTTTATCACTTGCAGGGGTGAATTTATCGGCATCTTGAACCCGTACTTTTCCGGTTAATAAGTCGTGCATCAGTCCTTGTTTTTGGAGTTTGAGCTTGTCGCGGTATGCTTCTTCTGTGCGGATGCGAGAGTCATGTACATCAAGAACAGCAGCAATTCTTATTTGTTCCTCTGGCTTCGGAATAGGAACCAACATAGCTCGAATTCGTAAAATGCCAAATGCTGGCTGAGATGTTGAATGAGTTTCAAATTGGATTTGTTGCTCAACAAAATTAGATTCCAATAGCCACATGACGAAAGAAGCGCATCCTCTCGGCTTTATCAAAACAGTATTGGCGTTCAGCGCATATCTTCGTCCTATTTGTGTCAAAAACTTAGGCAGTCCAATTGTCCCAATCTTGCCAAAAATTATGTCTCCAGGTTCAATAGAAAAGCGTTGTTGCTGCTTTGTAACCGCAGCCGATGACACTTTTCTGCACCCATTAAAGTCAATTGAACCATCAGGGCGAAAGTCACCAACTCCGATGTAAGGCTCTCCATCGTTTACCTCTGGTGGTGCGCGATGATCTGGCTGTGGATCAATGGCCTCAGCTAACTTTTCAAATTTGTCCACTTCCCAATCTTTCGGAATTCGTCCCAGTGGTGAGTCTTTGAACTGTTCGGGGTGTCCGATCGCATCCCTCAATTCCCCATTCTCATCTAACCCCCGTGTCAGCAAGTCGTGCAGCAGTCCAGCCTTCATCTGCTTGAGCTTGGCGATGATGGAGGAGGTATGTGCGATCGTGGAGTCGATCGAGTGGAGAATGTCAGCAATTTTGCTTTGTTCTTCAACAACTGGCTTGGGAACTACATTCGCTATAATCCGATCCGGCGAAGTATGTCGCACCGTTGTACCTGTTGCATTGCTGATGATGTTGCGGCTCACCCTGTCGCTATTCATCACGAGCAACAAAAAGCGCTTGTCCCACGTATTGGGTAGCTTTAGGACAATCTTCCCTATTCGTTGGTTGTGTAAGACTCGAAACGGTAATTCTAGCAGGACAACTCGCCCCAAAATAAGTGTTCTGGGCGAGAGGTCAGTCATTACAATAAGGAGTTCTCCCTTTTCTAAGACAGTACCATCGGGAATTAACCCTCGATAATACTTAGTATTATTCTCATCAAAATAAAGTCCCCCGTCTCTGTGGAAATTACCAGGAACTAAAAGTACATCTCCGGGAGGTTCATCAGCAAAATATTCACCCTCGAAAGCGTAGCCATGAAGTATATTAATCTCATTCTTTAGAGAAACAATCTCCCAATCTTTCGGAATTTTCCCTAAAGGCAAATCCTTAAACTCCTCAGTTTTAACAACAGTCTCACGCATAACCCAACCCACTTAAAAACTTACTCAACTGCTTCGCCGCTGCATCCCGTTCCGTTTCAATATCCTGCAACGTCACCCGATACTTATCCCACCAAATCTCAACCGCCACAATCACCTGCTGACGGTGAGCCGTGACATATCGCTCCAACTCAGCCGTTAAGCCATCCTTGAAAATCGCCAACACCAACCCCTGACAATCTTCATCCGTCAACGCCGCACGTTTAGCAGACAAACGCTTCTCCACTTCTTTCTTCAGCCTCCTCAGTATCCCCTTCGCTTCATTCAATTGCTTTTTAATTTCCTTATAGGGTTCCAGTTGTTTCTCAATCTCGGCAATTTCCGCTTCCATCGGCTCAACCGTCGCCTCAAGTTCAGCGATTTTAGCCGCATTCAACAACGGCGAATTCTTCCTTAAATCCTTAATTTCCTTCTTCGGCTCCTTAATCGAACCTTTCAGAGACTTGAGCCTTGTCTCCAACTCCTTAGCAAAATTAACCGCCTCCGACTCCTCCTCACTGGCTTCTCCCTCCTGGGCTTCTTCCCCCCCTTCAAACGCAACCTTAAGCTGCTCTAACTCGGCAATTCTCGCCTCAGCGTCCGCAATTTCCTCCAGATATTCCGGCATCAACCGCACCACCAGCTTATGATTTAGCGGGTCGAACTTCGTCTGATTTTTCTGCGTATCATCATCCTCTTCCAAAGCATCCCGAATCGTATCCACCCAACTATCAACCAACCCGCCAAAATCCGATTCTGAGAGCGTTCTGAGTTCATACTTCACCTCATCCCACCAACTCGCCACCACACCCGCCACCTTGAAGCGGTCAAGTAAACCCACAGGTTCCAGGCTATCAACAAACGAATGCAAAAACTCCCCTCGCAGTTCCATCACCTTCTTCGTTTTCGGCAACTCGCCCAAATCTGGTGCATGAAGTTGCCACCAAGCAGCAAAAACACTATAAAGCTTACCTTCTTGTTGTTCAACGCCAGCATCAGATTCAATAAATTTTTTAATCTGCCCTCTTTCCGTAATAGAGGCAATAAAATCTAAATAATCCATTAACAACGCTCCACTAAAATCCTAGTTGGATCGAATCCATGCGCCTCTAACAATAGACGCTTTGCCTCTACCTCAACTTTAGGAATTCCCCCCAATAAATGAGCTTTCACATCCTGCGGTTCTGGCGGTGGCGCATTGTCCGCATAGCGGCGAATATTGCAGTTATAATCATTGTCTGCTAATTCCTGCTTTGTCACCACAGCCGAATAACCCGGTAAAGCCTTAAAATTTTCAAACACCCAGGTAATTTTTTCAATATGTTCGGGGCGCAAATAATTCTGAGCGCGACCTGCATAAAATTCCGCATCGGCATTAATAAATAATACCTGATTTTTACGTGCCGCAGGTTTGGCCTCTTTACTGCCACGCATCACTAAAATACAAGCAGGAATCCCCGTCCCATAAAATAAATTTGGCGGCAAACCAATCACCGCTTCTAAACGATCTTTCTCAATCAAACTCTCGCGAATTTTCTTCTCTTCTCCCCCCCGAAACAGCACCCCATGAGGCATTACCGTCGCCATCAGCCCATTATCTTTTAGCACCGCCATCATGTGCTGAGCAAACATTAAATCTGCTTTTTTCCCCGTTTCGGGACAAAACCCATGGGTAAACCTTTCCTTAAATGCTATCCCTTCAAGGCTATAGTTTTGGGAAAAAGGCGGATTGCTAATTACTCGGTCAAACCGCATGAGTTCCCCGCCTTCAATATGTAAGGGATTAAATAGCGTATCATCATTGTGAATATCCGCGTCCCGAATCCCATGCAGCAGCATATTAATCTTACAAATTGCCCACACGCCGCCGTTATTATCCTGCCCGTAAAGCGCTAAATTTCTGGCATCGCCGCCGCACTCTTCAACATATTGCTTTGCCAGAATTAATATACCTCCAGAACCACAACAAGGGTCATAAACAGACATCCCTGGTTGTGGTTTCATCAGCCGCACCATCAACTGCACCACTTCACGCGGCGTATAAAATTCGCCCCCTTTCTTCCCTGCAGAATCAGCAAAATCTTTAATCAAATACTCATAAGCAGCACCCAATAAATCGGGAAAAACTAAATCTTCATTTCGCAATCGATACTTACTAAAATGTTGAATTAATTCGCGTAATTTAGAATCAGAAATCCGACTTTTTCCCACCTGACGATTAAAATTAATGTGACCTAATACTCCTGCTAAAGCTTGGTTCTTATCTTCCAGAGAACCTAAAGCTTTATTCAATCCATCTGCTACTTTTTCATGTACTTCATCGCGAATATAAGCCCATCGCGCTTTTTCCGGTACAAAAAAAGCCTCTTGGTAACTCATGGGATTTTCCGCCCTCTGTTTCGCCTCTTCTGGCGTGCGTCCCCGTGCCAGATTCTCCTGTATAATTTGGTCGTAACGTTGCTCAAACACATCGGAAGCGCGTTTGAGGAATAGCATCCCAAAAATATACTCTTTGAACTCCGAAGCATCCATATTACCCCGCAGGATATCGGCGGCGGCAAACAGATGTCGTTCCAGTTGTGGCAGAGTTAGCTTACCCATGAAAATATACTTAATTTTAAGTAAAAAATATTCCTGATAAATGCGATCGCATTGGAATGATTAAACCGCAGAGTACGCAGAGAACGCTCTTGAAGAGAACAGAGAGATGAATAATTCCGATGCTAACGGATTTGATATCAAAACTCAACCCCACAGACAGACAATACTTGATCGCCGCCAAGGCCGCCCAATCACACCGAGAGTAATAAACACTGGGCCCCGTACCCGTCCCGGTAATCGCAGAACAATCCCCTGATCTCGCCAATACTGCAACTGGCAAAGGGTGCAGCCTGTAATATGAGCCGCCTGCTTGCTGGTAAAAATGATGGGAGTAGAAGGACTTGAACCTTCGACCTTGAGATTAAGAGTCACCTGCTCTAACCAACTGAGCTATACTCCCGCATCTAAACTATTATAACACAACAGTTCTGAAAAATCAACTATTTTTGTAAAAATTTGTGGCGATCGCCCTTACTGCAATATTTAATTTAAGTTCGATCGCCCCGATCCCACATTTGATTTAAGCGCGATCGACCTCAAATACCTCCCCAGAGTTGTGCAAAACGTGCGGCCGACCATCCAACCCAATCTGATACTTAGCCATCTCCACTCTCGACTATTCGCTTGACTCCATCAAAGCGTTCTACTGCATCCCCACAGAAAAATTTGCTGTGAATTAATGAGTAAGGTGGACTTTTGCCCACCCTACTGATTCTAATTGGTTCCGAAAGCGTCTACTTGAGAATTCGGGAGACGACACCGGCGCCCACAGTGCGATCGCCTTCGCGGATGGCAAAACGCATATTTAACCCTCTAGCTTCTACTTTCGGCCTTTAAAAATGGGTGGTATAGGAGTTGAACCTATCTAATACCGGTTAAAAGCCGGGTGCATAACCGCTTTGCTAACCACCCTTAAAAATTCAGCGTTTGTCTAATTCCTAAAAAATCCTTGTGTAGTAAACACTTCAGTCCTTTTTTGCCTCCAGCCATTGCAACGGATAAACTCCTGATTGCTAGTGCTTCACTCGATAATGAAGCAACATAAAACCGTTGCTATAGATTTTGCGATCGGCAAGTTCCAAATTTGTCGGCTTGATTGCACCGGAAAAAACAGGAATTCCCGCTCCGATAACTACCGGATTCAACTTTACAATCATCTCGTCAATCTCAGAAAAAAGAGTTGCCGCTAAACCGCCACCACCGCAGAGCCAGATGTCTTTACCCGTTTCTTTTTTCAATTCCTTAACCAATGCAACAGGATTGTCCGAAACAAGTTCAATATTCTCATCAGGACTGGCTTCCATAGTGCGCGAAAAAACATACTGCTTCAAGGTGGGATAAGGATTAGTTACACCAACATTTAGCCCTACCTCATAGGTTTTCCGTCCCATCAAAACCGCATCAAACTGCTTGTTTTCTGCACGAATGCCTCGTGCTTCCTGAAAGTGAGCGGGAAAAGTTTCAGGAAAGGAATCGAACAAATCAGCGAAATGCTCCCCTGACATAGGAAAACAATCAAATGAGCCATCTTCGCGAGCAATAAACCCGTCAACGGTGCAAGCAACGTAATATTTTAGTTTTCTCATGTTTAATCTTTTTTATTAAGTTGTTTGGTTACTGCTTGCTTCTGAATGTAACTAATATATCCAATCGTTCCCTTGGTTAGAGATTTGCGATCGACCTTTTTATTTGTTAAGCCATTTTATCGCGCTGCGCCCGCATCCCTACAGACGATCGTAGCAAGGTGCGATCGGTACTCCGAAAGAGGATAAGCTGGTGTCAACTAAATATGACTGCTTGAAATGGCTGACAAAGAAGAGACTGCTGTGATTAAAGTCACAGTTCCCAAGAGTTTGCACGAAAAACTGAGAAAAATCTCCCAGCAGACAGGAGTTCCTATGTCCACTCTGCTAGTCATGGCAGCCGTCAAGGAATACAACCTCGTGGACGAAACTGAGGCTAAGTAACTTTTGGTATACTGCAAGTACCCTTAAAAGGTACTATATGGTATATTTCAGGAATAGTCAACCCTGGAGGTGTGCTTGTGACTCAAGATGAACTCGAAGCCCTTGTCGATGAACTCGGCTTAGTGTCAGTCGTCAGCCTGCTGGCAAATATCTGCCACAACAAAGCCCGACAAACCTTGTGCCTGAAGGGACAAGGGGCTACTCCTTATACCGCTTGGAACAGTAACGGCTTCTTGCTGAAGCAGTTGATGACCAGACTGCGGCCAATCGGCAGCTACGATCGCGATTTAGACCTCAAGAACAACTGAGGTTCTGAGGTTCAACCCGTGCAAGTGCGTAAAGCATTGGTTTTAGTCGGTTAACAGCCGAGTATGTATGCTTTAACTGTTAGGGCACGGGTTGAAACTCTTCGATTTGGACTTGAACCTTGAATGGAGAGGACGGGACTCGAACCCGTATCGACAGCAACTTTCAGGAAACGCGCTTCCTTACTGCCCACAAGCAGACGGGAACTGCCCCCATCTCGGACTGTTAATTCCTTTCAGTGCTTCCGCAACCTGTTGCCCGTTGGCCTTTTCAGGGAACGTCGCGAAGCAACTTTTTACCCTACTCAACAAACCCGATCGTCCTTTTGGGAGCCGCTTTTCCAAAGTTTTTACGGTGCCATTCCACTTAGGCTACCTCCCCGCAATTTTTCTCAGTATATGAGAGCAAATTTTGTGCAAAAAATTAACCATCATCCTCCATTATTTATATATAAAATCATAAGAAATCCACCGAGGAGGTACTGCCCCTCCTATCTCTGCGTTATCAGCACAGCGCCGTACTTTCTGGCTCCCGGTGGTCAAAAGGAAGATGAAGGAATCGAACCCTTACAGTTACCTGTACCCCAGTTTTCAAGACTGGTTGCCAACCATTTAGCGGCATCTTCCAAGGGGTGTCTGACGGGAATTGAACCCGCTATTACTGGTTCCACAAACCAGCGCCGCGACCGCTTTGGCTTCAGACACCGCAAGTGGAATCAAGGAGAATCGAACTCCTAACCTCTTGCGTGCAAGGCAAGCGCTCTACCAATTGAGCTATGACCCCAGTTTTGCTGGATGCTGGTCGGACTCGAACCGACATTTTCCTAGTTGCGAACTAGGCGCTTTTCCGATTAAGCTACAGACCCAAAGTTGGTGGATTGCGATCGGATTTGAACCGATATCTTTCTAACAGCCAGTTAGATGCTTTACCAATTAAGCTACGAACCCCAGACAGCAGGAGCGGTAGGACTTGAACCCACAACATTCGAGGTAGAAGCTCGACACTCTATCCAGTTGAGTTACGCTCCCATGTTTTTTGTTAGTTTGCGCGATTCCCTACGGGATAGCTGCGCTTCACGCATTTTGACGTGCAAGTTATCAGAGCATTGCGTTTTCTCAGTTACTAGAGGGACTCCGCCGATGAGTTATTACACACTCTTTAAAGGATGGCTACTTTTAAGCCAACCTGCCGGGTTCATTGCACTCCTCGTTCGCAAACGCCCGCTGAATTTGACAGCGTTACCTTTCCTCTCGTACTAAAGTATGTAGGCTCCAAAGATTGGGATACGCAAAGGGCGATCGCTCTTAATATAAAATTTAATCATTCAATGGAATCAACCTCCTTAAATTAAAGCAAAAACAACGAGAGTGGTAGGACTCGAACCCACAACATCCGCGTCCGAAGCGCGGCGCTCTATCCATTGAGCTACACTCCCATAAATTGGTAGTCCTGACAGGAGATTACCCCGCGTCTGCTTGTAAGGCAAACGCTCTACCATCGAAGCTCAGGACTACAAAAGCGGATGATGGGACTCGAACCCATGCGCTGAGAATGGCATACTCAGATGCTAGCCTTTACATCACACCCGCAAACCGATTTGAAATTTGAGATTTAAGATTTTGGATTGAATAAAACCTCTGGTGATTTTAGATTTCGGATTGAAATAATCCTCTTTTGTAGCCAAGCGGATAACGGGACTTGAACCCGTATCGCGAGTTTGGAAGACTCAGATGCTACCGTTGCACCATATCCGCATTTCAATTAGTTTTACCGATTGCAACTATTGAATCTCAACATACAGCCTCTACAATATTGTCAAGTAAGTTTGCGTTGGACTGATGGGTAAAATTATTAACCGCTGATTTTTCCAATCTAATTCAATTCCCAACGCTTCCAAAGGAATCACGCCTAATAGAGGATTCATACCTCCCGGCAATTCCAAACACTCAAACGTTCCTTCACGTCCTACCAAAGAAATTTTAGCATCCTGAAAAATTGTGGCTTTCCCAATGCCATTAGCCGTCTCTACATCCACTTCTTTGAGCAGCGACAAACCGAGTTGGGCAATACTCTGCGGTGGTAAGCAAAGAGTGGTTGCCCCTGTATCAACTAGCACATTATCCAGAGTCACGGAACGTACTTGTTCGGGAGGGATTATCCCGCGTTCTACATTTGCCTGGTCGATCCGGTTAGTCACGGTCAGTTTGGTAATAATTTTTCCCATTGAGGTGTTGTCAGTGGCTAGCATAGTTTAACCTTGAACTACTCTACCTCGATGATGGCAATTTTTTGGAAAAATTAGTACGATCGCCCTTAGCTATTTGCTAAACTAGCGCTCGGAGATAAAACACATGAAACTTATACTTACAGCACCCAATCCCGAACTATTCGCCGCATTCCAAGATCATTTTTTCTACCTACCCAATGTCGAAATTACCAACAAACGTTTCGAGGATTTAACCGAGTATGACTGTTTGGTTAGTCCCGCCAATTCATTTGGCATGATGGATGGCGGTATCGACGCAGCTATCGTTGGTTTTTTCGGTCATTCTCTGATGGTTAGGGTTCAGCAGCATATCTTGGAAGACTATTTAGGCGAACAACCCGTTGGCACGTCATTCATCATCGAAACTCACCATCCCAAACATCCTTTTCTCGCTCATACTCCCACCATGCGCGTACCTATGTCTGTTGTGGGTACAGACGTTCCGTATGTGGCAATGTGGGCAATGCTATTAACAATTAGGCGCTACAATCGACAGGCAGAACGTAAAATTGAGAGTGTCGTTTGTCCGGGTTTAGGAACGGGGATAGGCAGAGTTCCTTATCGCGAAGCCGCGCGGCAAATGGCACTGGCTTACGACTATTTTGTTTATCCGACGCCGTATGTAAACTGTTTTGTTGCCGCAGAACGACAACTGCAAATTTGGGAAGGTGGCGATCGCAATTCTGCCTAAATAGCGATCGCACTTTCCCAAGCAGGTGGCGAGATTTGAACTCGCAAGAAAGCTTTACAAGAGCCTCATGTTGCCAGTTACATCACACCTGCATTTTTGGTGGCGGGGGCAGGAGTTGAACCTGCTATGAAGAGGCTTATGAGACCTCCAAGCCTACCCAGGCTACTTCACCCGCGATGTCACCAAATACCCCTGACTGGCATCGAACCAGCACTAACTAGATCCTAAATCTAGCGCCTCTACCGATTGGGCTACAGGGGCAAAACCGATTTGAGATTTGAGATTTGAGATTGAATAAAACCTCATACCCCTGACAGGCCTCGAACCTGTAAGACGCTCATTCTGAGTAAGCGATGTTTTCCAATTACATCACAGGGGTAAAGTCGGGATGGTTGGATTTGAACCAACGACTCCATGCTCCCAAAGCATGGCTTCTGGCCGCTGAATTACATCCCGTTCATGCTCCAGGTGGGAGTCGAACCCACAATCAAAATAGAACAGATTTTAAGTCTGCCGCGTCTGCCAATTCCGCCACAGGAGCAAGTAGAAATTTAGTAAAAAATTTGGTACTCGGGAGTGAGATTTGAACTCACACAACACAATTTTTTAAATTGTGGCCTCTGCCAATTGGGCTACAGGAGTGTAATCGATCTGCTTTGGTAATAGCAGAACTGGGAAGGCAGGGATCGAACCTGCATTTTTCCGCTTTCAAAGAGCGGTGCCATACCGATTAGGCGACTTCCCAATAACATTTACTCAACTGACTAAATATTTAGATATTTAATATTTTTTGTTTCGGTTCCAATATCCTCTTGGCGGTTTCTGAATTCCATAAGTCTTACACCATTTTTCTATTGCCTTGCCACTGACACCAAACTCTTTTGCTAAGCAAGTGGTTGGTTTTTCCCAAAGCATTTTTTCTAGCTCTTCTTTAGAGGGACGCTCAACTTTTCTGGCTTTCATATGAGGAACTCTTTTGTTCTGGTGAGCTATGTCATTATTTGCTTCCGGCTCTCTGCGTTTACTTCCATAATTTTCAGTTTGTCTGTGACAGTTAGGGCAAATAAATCTCAGATTTTCTTGCCTATTATCTTGCCAATTCCCATTGATGTGATCGATGTCTAAAACTAACTTCTCTCCTAACCATTCACTTTGCACCAAACATTTATTGTTTTCACATTTATACTCTCTCTCAATCTCCATTAATGCTCTTCTAAGTTGGAAGGTTGGTGTTCTTTGATTGCGCGAACTTAGAACCAAAATTTCTTGGGAAGGCTTTTTGGGATTAAGCCCTTTCAAACTTTGATCGGATTGTTTAAAGTGAGAGGTATCAATACCCAACTCTTTAATCCGCTTAGTTATGTGACCATGACTTCCACCACCTGCTATACCAAGTTGCCTTAAAACCCCACTGATAGAAAATGAATGTTTAACAGCTTCTTCCAAGATTTCTTTGGTGTATTTCATGAAAAGTGTAGAACTCAAGTAATTATTATTATAAATGAGTTCTGCATTATGCTTTACCAACTTTTTAACGTTGTGTAAAATGGCTGCCCCAGTAGGACTCGAACCTACAACCTAGCGGTTAACAACCGCTTGCTCTACCATTGAGCTATAAGGCAACGCAATCCCCCAAGTCAGTATCGAACTGACAACCTCTTGTTCTTCACACAAGCGCTCTACCAACTGAGCTATCGGGGGCAATTTCAACGGAGAGGACAGGATTTGAACCTGCGTCGGTGTTACCCGATTCTGTTTAGCAAACAGGCGCCTTAAGCCTCTCGGCTACCTCTCCTCAACGAGCGAGAACGGAGGGATTTGAACCCTCAATCTTCAGTTTTATTAACTGAGATGTTATCCGGCTACACCACGCTCTCTTACTTTGCAACTGTGGATTAAATACAGTTGCAAATGGGCCGGGCTGGAATTGAACCAGCAACGCTTTAAGCTGCTGTTTTACAGACAGTTTCCTACACCAATAGGAGAGCCGACCCAGAAAAATTGGAAGTGCTGACGGGAGTTGAACCCGCAAATCACTTGGGTGAAAACCAAGCGGCTTAAACCATTTGCCTACAGCACTATAAATTGGCACAGGAACTGAGATTTGAACTCAGAATGCTGGTTTTGGAGACCAGAGTGTTGCCAGTTACACCATCCCTGCTTTTGGTGGCAGTGGCGGGATTTGCACCCGCATTGACCAAGGTATGAACTTGGCGCTTTACTATTAAGCTACGCTGCAATGTCACTTTCGCTTCGTTCCTTTTCAAAGTTAAAAATTTCAATTAAAAGACTGTTAGTTTAATCTTTTAATTTCTAATTTTTAATTTCTGATAGGGAACAGAGGTTAGGGCGGGATTTGAACCCGCGAAAATCGGTTTTGCAGACCGACGCTTTGAGCCACTCAGCCACCTAACCTGGGAGTCCCGACGAGGTTTGCACTCGCAATCTTCTCCTTGAGGGGGAGACGGCTTGACTTTTGCCTACGGGACTTTGACGGGAGTAACGAGACTTGAACTCGCAACCTTTCGCTCGACAGGCGACTGCTCTGACCGGTTGAGCTATACCCCCGCGAAAATGAACAATATTTTGTCCTTGAATTACTGAAGTTTGGACGGGTGGCGGTTGATTCCGCGTACTACAACCCGATCGGGCTATTGTTGCCGGAGTCTACACCGCCGATGTCCACAATTATGTGACACGATTAACTTCCTATTCAGTTGTCAAGGTTCATATTGCTAGTGGGGTAAGGCTTTGAAGCTCTTTTCCCTTCGCCATACATTTATACTACATTGCGTAATACAAGACTGTCAAGGGGGTAATACAACTTTTTTTAAAATTGGGTTTTTAAAAGGGGTGTCGATCGCTCCAACTAACCCTCTGCATTCCGCAAAGTCCTTATATATCAAGGATTTTTCTGCTAAATAGGTGGTGTGGCGCAAGGTAAATCTGATGCTGAAACTGTACTACACTCCAATGTCTCTGAATTCTCGCCGTCGCGCGAGGTGGCACTTCTGGAAAATGCGATAATCAGCTTTTAAATATCAAATACTACAAATCAAACCTTGACTGAATTGCCCTTAACTCCCGTGCCCGCATCCACAGAACCCGATCGCCCAAACCTTCCTCACTGGCTACACTCCTTGGATACCTGTCCGAGTACCAACAGTTGGGCGATCGCCCGCGCGGCCCAACTCCACCACGGAGATGCAGTATTTACCAAGCGGCAAACCAGCGGGCGCGGCCAACACGGGCGCACCTGGCACGCCCCAAGCGGTGTCTTGACTGTTAGTTTTGTACTCGAAAACCTCAGCCCCACTCTGTTGCCGGGACTCAGTTTAGCAGCGGGTTTAGCCGTGATTTACGCGATCGAAGATTTGGTTCCCGACTGTCGCGATATGCTGCGCCTGAAATGGCCAAACGATGTCTGGATCGATCGCCACAAATTAGCCGGAATTCTCTGCGAAGCCACCAACGGCAATGTTTCTGGCAAAACTCGCGCCGTTGTGGGAATTGGACTCAACCGCTGCGTAGATTTTGCGGCTGCGGGATTGGATGAAATGGCGATCGGCAATGCGGTAAGCTTGCATTCTATTGCTAGTACAGTACCAGATGAACTGTGTTTGCTCGATCGACTGCGGCACTATTTACTCGAACTAGCCGATATGTTTTCCACCACAGACAAGCCAGCCTCCAAGTCCGGTTTAGCGCTACTTTTGCCGGAATTGCGCCGCCGCGATGCGTTGATTGGCTGCCGGGTGGCGATCGAACTTTCCTCAGAAACCATCTGCGGAGAAGCCGCCGGAATTGATGGAAGCGGCCGCTTGTTAGTATGCTTGGCGGGCGATCGAATACAACCCTTTACATCCGGTCGAGTTCGATTAATTTAAGAGGAAGAAGGAAGAAGGAAGAAGGAAGAAGGAAGAAGGAAGAAGGAAGAAGGAAGAAGGAAGAAGGAAGAAGGAAGA
>NZ_JAUBTR010000058.1:0-45541 GCF_036705045.1 Microcoleus sp. BR0-C5 | reverse complement strand
GCCGGTGTTGGTGGTGTGGGTGTTGGTTCCGGCGCGGGTGTTGGAGTTGGCGCCGGTGTTGGTGGTGTGGGTGTTGGTTCCGGCGCGGGTGTTGGAGTTGGCGCCGGTGTTGGTGGTGTGGGTGTTGGCGCGGGTGTCGGCGTCGGTATCGGTTCATTAAGGGGAATGAGAGAGACAGTGGCGACTGCCGCACTGGTGGCGCCGAGGTTATCTGTAGCGCTATATGTGAAGTTTGCCCCTGTGAAATTGCCGGATGCCTGGAAGAACAACTGGGTAATTTGCTCGGCTGTCAGGGTTTGACCTGCCGTGACCCGCACTCCCTGGCTGGGGTCGGCCAAGAACAGCGTGCCTTCATTGGCTGGCGGCAGGGTGCTGATGGTGAATGTAACCACTGTGCCGTCTGAGTCTCTGCCTCCGAGCCCGCTAATTTGGACAACGCTGTTGGGCGCTAGCGCTGCGTTGCTGCTGTAGGCTGATGGAGGTTGGTTGGGTGTGGGCGGCGCGAGTAAAATGGCGGTGGTGACAGTGGCTCTGGACTCGGAACCGTTGTTATTGCTGGGTTGGGGATCAAAAGTGGTCGATCGACTCTGGGAAGTATTGCTAATGCTGTCCGTCGCTGGAACGACTACTGTTACCTCGCGGTTGATGTTGCTGCCGCTAGTCAAACTGGGAATTGTTGGGAAGGTGACAACCCCTGTCACGGGGTCGTAAGTGCCGCCGTCCGATGCGCTGACTCCCGTTAAACCGGGAATGATGCTGTCTGTAATCACTACGTTTTCCGCAGCATTCGGCCCATTGTTTGCGGTAGTTATAGTATAAGTAACGGAACTACCAGCCAAAGCAGATGTGAGACCGCTCTTGGACGTAACCAGGTCGGCGCGGGCTGCCTCGATCAAGGTGATTACTCGCCCCCCCGCCTGACCGGGCACTGCGACTGTCGAGCCGTTGTTATTCGTCAAGTCCGGGTCAAAAGTGTCCGATCGACTTAATACAATATTGGTGATGCTCGTCAGGGTAGGCGGCGGTACAAAAATCAGGGTGCGGGTGACGCTGCTGCCGCTGGCTAAAGTCGCGATCGCTGGGAACTCGATCGCCCCTGTGTCTGGATTGTAGGTTCCGTCATCGGACACGCTGACATTAGTTAAGCCGGGAATCAAGCTGTCAGTAATGACTACGTTGGTCGCAGGACTCGGCCCGTTGTTGGTAGTAGTAATTGTATAAAGTAGCGTGTCGCCCACCTGGATGCTGGCCGGAGCTGTTTTTTGGGTGACAACATCGGCCACAGCCTCGATCGAGGTGGTGACGGTGGCGTTGGGGTTTGTACCGTTGTTGTTGGCCGGAGTGGAGTCGGGAGTGATGGAGGTACTTCTGGCCGTGTTGCTGATGGAAGTTAGAGTAGGCGGTACTGTGAAGTCGATCGTCCGGGTGACTGTCTCCGCGTTGCCTATTGCCACGGGCGCGAAGGTGACAATCCCCGTCACTGGATCGTAAACGCCACCGTTAGATGCCGTGACTCCGGTTAACCCCGGAACTATGCTGTCAGTGATGGTTACGGCTTCTGCAGGACTCGGCCCTAAGTTGACTGTGGCGATCGTATAGCTGACCGAACTACCGGCCGTAGCACTCGTAGAACCCGTTTTCGTGGTAACAATATCCGCGTTGGGCGCAATACTTGTCGTAACCGTAGAGTTAGTGGGAGTGCCGTCTTTGTTGGTTGTCGAGCCGTTGTTGTTAGTGGCGATCGGATCGAAAGTCGCCGAGCGGCTCCGGGCCGTGTTGCTGATGTCGGTACGGGTGGCTGGGGCAATGAAACTGACGGTGTGGGTCGCAGTAGCCGCATTGGCCAGCACCGTCAGTGCTGGGAAGGTGACAATGCCCGAAACTGGGTCGTAACTCCCCCCGTCCGATAGGCTGACTCCTGTTAAACCCGGAATAATGCTGTCCGTGATGGTCACATCGGCAGCGGGGTCTGGCCCCATGTTAGTCGTAGTCAATGTGTAGGCGACGCTTGACCCAGCCGAGGTAGTCACAGGCCCACTTTTGGTAGTAACTAAATCCGCGACTGTATCGACAACTGTGGTAAACACTACACCAGGCCCCTCGATTTGCCCTGGCGCGAGTATACCGCTGTTGTTGCTGAGGTCGGGGTCGAAAGTCGAGCTAGTGCTGAATGCAACGTTGGCAAAACTGCTACCGCTGGTTAAACCGGGCGGCAAATCAATAGTCAGGGTGTAAGTCAGAGTCTCACCCGCATTGAGAACCGGAATTAACGGCCAGGTGACAGCCTTGGTTTGGTTCACGTAAGTGCCGTTGTTGGAGGCACTGAGAACCGGGGGCAATCCGCCCGGAAGCAGCAGTTCAAAAGGTATTTCATCTTGAATCAGAACATTTGTAGCCGGCGCTGGCCCCTTGTTTACAGTAGTAATCGTGTAGGTAATGCTGCCTCCAGGCTTGACGAACTGCGGGCCAGTCTTGATAGTGGCAACCTCAGCGGCGATAGTGGGAGGATTGATAGTTTCAACTACCACGTTTTGAAGTTCGTGAATGTTGTTGGCGCCTCCTGTGGAACTGCCAAAACCAAATTTAAAAATTGGCGGTACTGGGCCGTTTTCGGTTGCCAAGTTGGGGATGTCGATCAATGTAGTTTCGTAGATGCCGTCGAATTCTTTATCGAAGGCAACGGTGAGGCGAGAGGGATTGACCGGATCGTTAGATGGATTCAGCGTAATTTGAACGGCTCTTTTGGCTAAATTGCGATCGCTCGTGAACGTATTGCTGAAATTAAAATTGTTGCCGGCAACAGGGCCACTAAAGTCAATGCTCGTAGGAATGTTATCGATGCCGAAGGGAACGATCGCATTTGTTAAAAACCGATAACCATTTGCTTGATTTCCTCTAACAGTCACCGAATCAGGTCTGAAAGAACCAATAGAAGAACCCGGAATCGGAGGTGGCTCAGGGCCAGAGCGCCCTTCTGTAGACGTTGAAAAATTGCCAAACTCGTCAAGCCCAATGCCTAAATAACCTCCCTCAATACCGGGTATATTCGTTCGTGGAGCGTAAGCCAGAGAACCGCCATAACCCCCAGTCCTTGTTGGGCTAACAGTGCCGTCAATCAAGAAGAAACCCAGCCCGTCCCCTGGCTGAGGGCTAATAAATGGTTGCGGAGAATTAAATTGCTGGCTTGAACCGTAAGAATAAAAATCAAACTGGACTCTGAGACCGTCCGTTGAAGGAATAGGATTGTTGTAGATAACAAAAGCTTCCCGAAGATTTACCGCAGGAGTTAATCGCAGAGCGCCATCGCCGGGACTCGAACCGCCCAAAGCCGGAAGTAAGCCGGATACAGTGCCTCCGGTAATGCCGGGGATACGTTGATTGGCTGCTGCAACCCCGTTGCTCGGATTGAACAGTGCCCCGTTGTTTCCCCCGTAAATCCAAGGCCCCCTAACTGTGGAGTTTTTGAAAGTTTCGTTAACTAATGTGCCGAGCGCGTAAGGGTAGGCTTCGAGCACTTCTTTTTCAATGGCGATTTTCGCCTTTATTTCCCCGGTCGCAAATTTTAATTCCCAGTCGCCACCGAGTGCCGCACTCCCCGTTAAGTTGTCGGAAGCTGCAATATCTGCACCGACCATCAAGCTCAGCCGCCGCACGAAGGCCTCGCCGCTTTCCCCCGCTGCGACGCTGCACCCGAATAACAAGATATCTCCTCTCTCGCTGAGGGCTTTTCCCCACTGCTGTAACAAATGGCTGTAGGTTTGTAAGTTGTCGCTGCAAAGTTCGATCGACCCTAGCTGCACCAGAGCTTCTCGACCGTGAGAAATTATCTGAAGGCTGTCTAAATCGCTGTAATTAGCCAAAATTCTAGTAATTTGCTCGACTCCATCCCGCGTCGAGTCCAGTACAAATACCTCTGTATCGGCTGTTGCTCCTCTTGCCAAGCTGTCACCGTTCTCTACTCTGGCATCGAGGAACAGTACATTTTTTATAGTCCGAGGGGGCAACCACGGGGGGTTTTCCCTTACGGTTGCTCGCAAAACTTCTCTGTGGGAATCCCCAATTCTCGTGCCGCCACGAAGTTTCTGGGACAGGAAACACTCCTCTATTTTTACTTGTTTTATTGATTTTTTATGATAATAAGTTGCTGTTGTTCGGGAGTTTGTGTCCGCAATCATTTCAGTGGAATCACATATTTGTGGGTTGAGAAAAATTGGTTTGTTGCAGATGCTTTGCATGGTCAAATTGGCTCACGAATTGTAGATGATGTACCCACTTCAAGATGATAACTATCACCTATTGACAAGGTTTAATTGCAGAGTAAGAGGCTCTGCTGCTTGACTTGGATCAAGAGCAAAAAGCAAATTTTACTCAGCACAAAGCAGTGCTATATAGATATTTGATAGCATTGCAAATATCGCCGGCAGAAGCGCTGAGGATTTGGGGTTTCAATCCCAATAATCTCTCTATCGGGTGATATTTTGCCTTCGGCTTTTTTCTTTTCTTTTAGGGAGTGTATCTGTTACACGCCTACAGCATTTCTCAATCTTGGTGAGGTATGCCCACGGAGGCCACGGAGGCCTATTCCCACGGAGGCCACGGAGGCCGCTTATCAAGCGTGCACCTCATGTTACTGAGAAAGGCTATATCTCTTACATCGCGCAGTAGATAATAACAGGAGTTCTCAAAAATTTACTTTATGAGGTTTTCTGTACATCGTCTAATGCACTTTATTTGCAGAGAAAATTCACTATTTCTGGACGTATAAACCTGGTTTGAGGGACTAAAAGACTTCTTTGTAGCCTTCGCTCCCGGTAAAAAACTCGGTTTCTTTGGTTTTGGCGCGCAAACCCTGTTCACAATAGCAACTAGACATTAATTAGGGAGTGATAGCCGTCACATAATTATGTCGGCCGTGCCCGAAGTGTCATTCAACTGAGATCTTTTACCATTCTCAATAACTCTTCTATGGGGGGTTCTCCTGCCCAGCCCATAAGCAAATTCACTTGTTGTGGAACAGGTCGGAAAGCCTATTCTTGAGAATGGTGCAACATATGAGATTCAATTGAAATTGGCATACCCTGTATCGACGAGGCGTCTTAAAAATTCATGACTTGGAGTCTGGAGATAGCAATCTAGGTTTGAGACTGTTTTGCTACGATCGCAAAAACAGATTATTGCCGCCCACAAGCAACTTCTCAAGTTGTCAACAACCGAGTCTTCGAGCTGGTTTCTGTTTAAGATAAATGCTCGGGACAATGTTTCGTGCAGAATTTTTCATGATGTTTTGGAGAAACTGATTTGGAGATTTGCCCCTGGGCTACTTACGATTTTTGTTGGCTAATTTTCTGAACGGCAGAGGTTACGCCCAGGAGACTATAAACCCAATTTATGCCTAGATTCCTCGCCGCCCAACCAAAATTTATCATCTAAACTTCGTTTCTGCTCGTAAGTCTTCAACTAGAAAAACACCTAACGCAATTCGCGTGTTATAGCAACTGTAACCAAGCAATAATGCTCGATTAGGTTTTAATTGCTGAGTTTGGGCGTGGGTCGTCCAAAACAAGCTTCAACAATAATCCTTACACTTAAGTACATCTTAACTCATTGATGATTACATCCGCAAATAGGCGTAGATACAAGCACCAATATAAGCTATATCTTTTCACCGCTAGCGTCAAGAGTTCTGGCTTGGTAGTACCTACAATCTTGACAGGGCCCAGAAGGATTGACAGCACAGCGAATGTAATTTGAGCGGGCGTTGTACTCGCAAGTGATATCGCCGATCGCATAACCGAGGCTTTGTATGTAAGTGCGATCAGCAGTTGGTAGTTGAGTTGGCATGGGTCTATTCGCTACCGCAAGTCGGGCCGCTGCAATTCTGTCGCTGGCTTGTCCCTGGGCAGAGCGCATCACCCACAAAGACAGTAGCGACGGAGCTAAACCTATGAAAATAATCAGGAGAGCAGTTAGCACTTTTTCAGAGCTTATGTGGAGAATATTAGTTTTGATTTAGGCGATGGCCAGAAAAAAATCCTCCTCGAAAAGACGGTTTTAAATAAGAAAAGTTCCCGATCAAGTCTCAAACTAGGCCGCCCCTGTGTTAACCGTTAGCTGGCGGCTGAGGATGGCGATCGCTGTTGGCGACACTTTTTTCGTAAAGCGCAGCGCCAGGGTTCAACAAAGCCAGAAGCGCAGATAGGATGTGATATTATAGCAATCCTAAATCATTTGTGAATTTCTTACTCCCTCCCCGCGAGTTCGGGGAGGGTTGGGGTGGGGTAAAAAATTTACGACTCCTGCAAGGATTGCTATATGTCAGGTCAATTACTAGCAATCAAATAGATTTGTAGTGACGAATGCAAGTCCTGATAAAAATTAGAGGACTTGGATTCATCACTACAAACGCGATATGGGTTATTTGACAGGACTAGATATGAGAAACCGGGTCTAGTTCAAAAACAACCAAGCCAGAACATGGGGCAGCTATTGTTTGAGAAACCCCGTTGCTCTCCAAAACCAAAACTGTTAAACCTTAGCAATATCCCCCGCTAAATCCATCAACGAACCCGCACCTTCCACCTTAGCAACATCTAACAAAGTCTTCAAAACCGAATCGGGATTCAAACTAATCGAATCAATTCCCAACTCAACCAAGAATCGAGCAAACTCAGGATAATCGCTGGGCGCTTGACCGCAAATTCCAATCTTGCGATCGTACTTCTTGGCGGCTTTAATGGCAATTGCTACCATGCGCTTGACAGCTTCATTCCGTTCGTCAAAAATGTGTGCGACTAAAGCAGAATCCCGGTCTAATCCTAATGTTAGCTGAGTTAAATCGTTAGAGCCGATCGAGAATCCGTCAAAAACTTGGGCAAATTCGTCAGCAAATATGACATTGCTTGGCAATTCGCACATCACATACACTTGCAAGCCGTTTTCGCCCTTGACTAAACCGTGTTTTGCCATCTCGGCTAACACTTTTCGCCCTTCCTCCGGGGTGCGACAAAATGGAATCATCGGAATCACATTTGTCAAGCCCATATCGTCGCGAACTCGCTTTAATGCTTTGCATTCCAAAGCGTAAGCTTCGCGGTAATTCGGGTCGTAATAACGAGAGGCGCCGCGCCACCCGATCATCGGGTTTTCTTCCTTGGGTTCAAACTGCCGCCCGCCCAAAAGATTAGCATATTCGTTGCTCTTGAAATCGCTCATCCGCACGATAACTGGATTTGGATAAAATGCGGCGGCAATTGTGGCAATTCCGTGGGCGAGTTTGTCGGTGAAGAAATCGGGTTTGTGTTGGTAAAGTGCTGTCAGTGCTGCAATTTCTTCCTTGACTGATTCATCCACCAATTCGTCAAAGTGAATCAGTGCCAGCGGGTGTGCTTTAATGTGATTGGCAATGATGAATTCCAACCGCGCTAAGCCTACGCCGTCGCAAGGAATGGCTGATAAACCAAAGGCTTCTTCTGGGTTCCCGACATTCATTAAAATTTGAGTGCGGGTGCGGGGTAAATTCTCGATCGCAGTTTCTTGAATTTCAAAAGGAAGCAAACCGGAATAAACTTTTCCTTCATCTCCTTCGGAACAAGAAACAGTGATTTCTTGCCCGTTTTTCAAGATTTGGGTGGCATCGCCGGTGCCGACAATGGCGGGAATTCCCATTTCTCTGGCGATGATGGCGGCGTGACAAGTGCGGCCACCGGAATTGGTGACGATCGCACTTGCTTTTTTCATGATCGGTTCCCAATCCGGGTCGGTTTTGTTGGTAACTAAAACTTCTCCTGATTGAAATTCAGCAATTCTGTGAACGTCTAAAATCACGCGGGCTTTTCCTTGTCCGATTGATTCGCCAACGGCGCGTCCTTTTGCCAAAATTGCACTGCTGCCTTGCAATTTGTAGTTTCGCAAAACTTTAGCAGACTTTTGAGATTGTACTGTTTCGGGTCGCGCTTGGACAATAAACAATTCGCCCGTATTGCCGTCTTTTGCCCACTCAATGTCCATCGGGGTATAAGTCCCGCGCACTTTAGAGTAGTGTTCTTCTATGATAACTGCCCATTTTGCTAGTTGGATAATTTCATCATCTTGTATGGCAAATTTATTTTTTTCTGCTGCGATTACGGAGACGTTTTTGGTGTATTTAGAACCGCCGATATCGTACACCATTTTGAGTGTTTTGCTGCCGAGGCGTTTGTCTAAAATCGGGCGAAAACCTTGTTTTAATGTTGGTTTAAAGACGAAGTATTCGTCGGGGTTGACGGTGCCTTGGACGACGTTTTCGCCTAATCCGTAGGCGGCGGTGACTAATACGGCGTTTTTGAATCCGGTTTCGGTGTCGATGCTGAACATGACGCCGGAGGATGCTAAGTCCGATCGCACCATTTTTTGGACGCCGACTGATAGGGCGACTTCAAAGTGGTCGAAACCCCGCTGTTGGCGGTAGGAAATTGCGCGATCTGTGAATATGGAAGCAAAGCATTTGTGACAGCATTCGAGGACGCCAGCGCAAGCTTGGACGTTGAGGTAGGTTTCTTGCTGTCCCGCGAAACTGGCGTCTGGTAAGTCTTCGGCGGTGGCGGAGGAACGCACTGCTACGTCTGTACTGTCGCCGTAGCGATCGCACAATTTTTCGTAAGCATCGGCGATCGCCGCTTGGAGTTCTCGCGGAAATGGTGTGTCGAGAATCAGTGCCCGCGCTTGCTTGCCTTTTTGTCGCAGGTTCTGCAGATCTTCTACGTCTAAATCGGCAAAAATTTCGCGCAATTTAGCTTCTAAGCCCGCTGACTGGATGAAGTATCGGTAAGCGTGTGCTGTAGTTGCAAATCCGTTGGGAACTCTGACTCCTTGGCCAGTTAATTGTTGAATCATTTCGCCCAAAGAAGCATTTTTACCGCCTACTAATGGGATGTCGGCGATGCCGACTTCATCAAACAACAATACTAAGGCTTTTTCTTTGGGAATTAAACCGGCTTTTTGATCAATTGCTAAATTTTCGATCATTGCTTTTTTCCTCTCCACTTCATCTCAGTTCGGTCAAAGGACAGTAAACAAAAGACAGTTTATTGGAAATTGTAATTTTGTTACAAAAATTCTCAAATTTTTTCCTAGGCTGTATCAACCGAGTTTTCGATTGCCTCTATTTCAATATTATCACTTTTTGGCTAAATAGCAAGACCTGTGGAGATATTTTATTTGATTGCAAAAAGTAAAGAAATCGCAGTAATGAGTTTATGTAAGGTATTATAAAAGAAGTGGTAAAAATATGAATAACGAAGATAGTTCCCACCGCTTTTTTTGCGTTGAGCGCTCATTGGTGTTGGGATATCGCTCGGATTGTGTTGGTAGCGGAATTGAAGGGCAACAAAGGGTGGGGTTCGATCGCGCGATCGGCTGAACCCGCCCAAAAAGCCGATACTTACTTTCCGATAGGAGTCGTGAGTCACCAAAAATAGGAGATTCTAGTTCAATCTCCCCGATTCATCTGTGGACTAAATCTAAAATCTAAAATCTAAAATCTAAAATCGGGTGACAGGGGCGATCTCCTCAAAAAATACTATGCAGCTTAGTTTCCTCCTGACACCGAGATTCTAAAAACCTTAAAAAATTTACCCCTGATTGCGTTAGCCTACTTAGAGGAAAAACACAATCGCATAGATATCAGATATTATATCATTTTCAATAAGCCTTTTAAGAGCTGGTTAGAAGAAACCCTCCCAAGAAAATTTACTCTTTCTGAAATGGGCCAGAAAGCCAGTTATTGAGAACCGTTCAACATCTAAGATAGAGTGCATTGTAATTGTTGAACCAAATAGTTTTCAACTGGGAACGGCGGATTTTGTGGCTATACAATTGTTTATATGCTATAATAGGTGGCTAAACTGCCTTATGACAAAAAACAAGGTATATGATATCAGTTTTGAGCCCACCCGCAAAGCGAAACGGCTTTAAAGTTCTTCTGGTCGAAGACAATCAAGCAGAAGCCGATCTGATTGAAGAATTATTATTAGAAACAAACGTCAGTAGAGCCGAACCCCAAAGGCTATCAGTAAGTTGTACAGACCGTCTCAGCAAAGCGCAGGAACTTTTGGTCAGCGAACATTTTGATGTGATTTTACTAGATCTTTCGCTGCCCGACAGCCAAGACTTAAGTACAATTGTCAAAATACAAGAATACAGCCTAAATACTCCGATTGTCGTATTGACCGGACGCAACGATGAAGAGCTTGCCCTGCAGTCAATCCAAGCCGGAGCTCAAGATTATCTAGTCAAGCGAAAAATTGACAGCGAAGTGTTAATTAGATCGCTTCGCTACGCAGTCGAGCGACAGCACAACCAAGAAGCTTTACGAAAAAGCGAAGAAAAATATCGCTCGGTAGTCGAGAATTCTCTCGTCGGAATTGCCATTCTCGCTCCTCCTATTTCCCCCTCAGCACCAGAAAAATGCGAGTGGTTGGAAGTGAACGATGCTTTGTGCGATTTACTGGGATACGAGCGCCAGGATTTTTGGCATGAGAATTGGGAAATGTGGGTTTTTCCTGAAGACTTGCAGCCTAGTTTAGAGCAGTTAAATAGAATTTTGGCAGGGCAGAGTGAAGGCTATGTTTTAGACCAAAGGTGGCGCAGAAAAGATGGAAGAACCGTTTATACTAGAGTTTACCTTCGCTGTATCCGCGCCCTAGACGGCTCGATAGACCGCCTGATTAAAGTAGTCTTGGACGTGAGCGATCGCTACCGTTACGAAGCTCAATTAAAAGCATCAGAAGAGTTTTTAAATCACACGATAAATTCAACTCCTGATCCAATTTTTGTCAAAGATGATCAGCACAAATGGATCGTTGTAAACGATGCTTTTTGCAATTTGATAGGAAAAAGGCGATCGGAACTGATTGGCAAGTCAGGATACGATTTTTTACCCCCAGCACAAGCGGCTTTTTTTTGGCAACAAGACGAGCAAGTATTGCAAAGAAGTCTGGCTCAGAAAACAGAAGAAATTTTTACCGATGGCGACGGTCAAGAACGCATTATTTCTACTAAAAAAACAGTATTTAGCAACGCAGATAATCGTCAAATGTTGGTGGGAACAATGCGAGATGTGACCGAATACAAACGCCAGCAAATTGCGTTGCAGGAAAGCGAAGCTCGATTTCAAATAATGACCGACAACGTGCCGGGAATGATTTATCAATATCGGCTTTATGTAGATGGTAAAACATCTTTTACTTACGTTTCTTCCGGCAGTTGGCAGCTCTACAATTTAAAGCCAGAACAAATAGAAGAAAATGCCACTTTGGCTTTTGCAACAGTTCACCCAGACGACATCTCAGGCTTGCAGCGATCGATGGCAACTTCAGCGGCGACTCAGCAAGCTTGGCAACACCAGTGGCGGCAAGTTATGGGAGATCGAGTGAAATGGCTTCAAGGCGCGTCGAAGCCAGAAAAGCAAGCCAACGGCGATATAGTTTGGGACGGTTTGGTGATGGATGTTACCGAATTGAAACAAACCCAGCAAGACCGCGATCGATTTTTTAATCTCTCGCTGGATTTACTTTGCATTGCAGGTTTTGACGGCTATTTCAAACGCTTAAACCCCGCTTGGTCTACTGTATTAGGTTATAGCAGTGATGAAATCTTAGCCAAACCTTTGATAGAATTCGTCCATCCAGAAGACCTAGAAATTACTGTAGCGGAATTAGAAAAACTTAAAAAAAGCCACCCCGTTATTAGCTTAGAAAACCGCTATCTTTGCCAAGATGGTACTTATAAATGGCTGTCGTGGACAGCATCGCCGTTTGCAGAAGAAGGTTTGATTTATGCAGTGGCCCGCGACGTTACATTTAGCAAGCAAGCTGAAGCTGAATTGCGTAAGAGCGAAGCCACTAACCGCGCTCTTTTAAATGCGATACCAGACATGATATTTCGCTGTCGGGCAGACGGCACTTTTGTAGATTTCAAGCCTGCCAAAGATTTCGATAATATCCTATCACAAAAATCACTAATTGGCAAAAAAGCACAAGACATATTGCCGGCTGCTTTTGCTGAGAAAATCTTGTCGGGCAATCAACAAGCGATCGACACTGGCGAGATTCAAGTCGTAGAATATCAAATGCCAGTTAATGGTGAACTGTACGATTTTGAAGCGAGAATTGTCTTCTGCACGGATGACGAAATTATCGCGATCGTCCGCGACATCACTCAACGCAAACGATCCGAGTCAGTCCTCCACAGGCAAGCAGCAGCAATGGCCCAAGCTTCCGAAGGTATCGCCATATTCAATGCCGCCAGAGAGGTGATTTATTGCAACGCAGCACGACTAAAAATCTACGGTTACGACTCTCTCGAAGAAATCTTAGATAAAAGTTGGAAAATGTTCTACCAAGGTGCAGAACTGCAAAGGTTCGAGCAAGAAGTCCTGCCGACTTTAGTGAATAAAGGTTCTTACAGCACCGAAGCAGTAGGATGCCGCCGCGACGGATCGAAAGTCCCTATAGATGTCTCGCTGACAATGCTGCCCGACGGGGAAATCATTTGCATTGTTCGCGATATTTCCCACAGAAAAAAAACAGAAGCAGCACTGCGGGAAAGCCAGCGGTTCGCTCAGCAAATTGCTGGGGCCAGTCCTAATATTTTGTATGTTTGTGACTTAATTGAAAAAAAAAATATCTATGGGAACGCTTCTATCTACCACATTCTTGGCTATACAGTAGAGGAGATTCAGGCAATGGGGCCGTGGATGATGTCAACTTTAATCCACCCCGAAGATTCAATCAAAATGCCTGATTATTTACAGCAAGTTGAAACAGGCAGCGAAGGGGATATCTTTGAAATTGAATACAGAATTAGGCACAAGGATGGTTCTTGGCGCTGGATGGTTAGCCGAGATACTGTATTTGCGAAAACAGCAGACGGTAAGTTAAAACAAATTCTCGGCACGGCAACTGATATTACAGAAAGCAAGCAAGCAGAAGATGAAATAAAGCTGTTGCTGGCAGCAACTCAAGCCATTAGTCAGTCGGCAGATTTTCACAGCGCCCTCCCAGAGATTCTGCGGTTGCTGTGCAATGCGATCGGCTGGAATTTTGCAGAAGCTTGGATACCGAGTGCGAATGGTACTTTTTTGGAACACAGCGAAACTTGGTACGCTAGCGATCGCGATTTAGATATGTTCGGCCGCGAAAGTAAAAAAATTAGATTCGCCGCCGGAGTGGCAGTACCTGGACGGATTTGGTCCACCAGAAGTGTAGAATGGATTGAAGATATTTCTTTAGCCAAAAATCATCTTTTTGCCCGATCGCAAATGGCGAAATCAGTAGGATTGAAAGCTTGTTTCGGAGTGCCAATTCACACTCGTTCAAAGGTGCTGGCAGTTTTAGTATTCTGCAAGCGCGATCGCTCGATTATGGAACCGCGTATTGTAGAGTTGGTCAAGGCTGTAGCGACTCAGTTGGGCGATCATATTCAGCGCAAACAAGCCGAAGAAGAATTGCGTAAAAGTGAAGAACGCTGGCAGTTAGTTCTCAAAGGCAATCAAGACGGAATTTGGGATCTGAATCTTCAAACAAATGAAGCTTTTCGATCGGCCCGCTGGCAAGAAATTATCGGTTACACAGACGGTGAAATCGACAGCACCAACAGCGCATGGATCGATCGCATCCATCCAGACGATCGCTCACGAGTGCAAGCAGCGATCCAAGGTTATCTCGATCGGCAAACACCCAATTACGCCGCCGAATACCGCTTGCAGTGCAAAGACGGTAGCTATAAGTGGGTGCTCGCCCGTGCTCAAGCAGTGTGGGACGCAGCCGGAAACCCTCTGCGGATGGTGGGTTCGATGACGGATATTAGCGATCGCAAAGCAGCAGAATTAGCTTTACTGCAGGTCACTCAAGCCGTCGAAAGTACCAGCGACGCGATCGTGATAGCCGACTTGAAAGGGCGGTCTATTTACCACAATCAAGCCTTCATTCAGCGCTACGGCTACACGGTGGAAGAACTCAATGATATTGGCGATATGACCGCGTTTTATGTCCGGCATAAAAATTACAAACAAATCTATAAAAGCCTTCGCCAAGGTCGCTCTTGGTGTGGCGAAGTTGCGCTGCAAACTAAAAGCTACGAAGCAGTAACTGCTCTGGTGCGAGCCGACAGTATTCAAGATATTAATGGTAATTCCATCGGCTTAATTGGAGTAATTACCGACATCACAAAACGCAAAGAAGCTGAACTGATTTTGCGGCAGAAGTTAAAGCGCGAACAGTTGGCTGTAGCCATGCTGGAACGCATTAGGTCTTCTCTCAATCTGGAAGAAATTCTTACCAAAAGTGTCGAAGAAGTGCGACATTTTTTGCAAGTAGATCGCACTATTATTTACCAATTTAATCCGGATTGGAGCGGGTTTATCGCTGTTGAGTCGGTTGCCGAAAATGTCCGACCAATTGTAGGAATGGAAATTTATGACCCCTGTTTCGGGGCAGCCTACGTTCCTCTTTACCAAGACGGCAGAATTAAAGCTATAGAAGATGTTCACAATGCCGGCCTGGCAGACTGCCACTTAGCTTTGTTGACTCGGCTCGATGTCAGAGCGAATCTGGTAGTGCCTATTTTGCAAGGCGAAAACTTGTGGGGGCTGTTAATTGCCCACCACTGCACGGGCCCGCGTCCCTGGCAGCAATTGGAGGGAGAGTGCCTAAAACAATTGGGGGTGCAGTTGGCGATCGCCATTCAGCAATCGATGCTATTTGAACAAGCACAAACCGAAATTGCCGATCGCAAACTTGCAGAAGCCGCCCTGCAATTAGCTAAAGAAGCCGCCGAATCCGCCAACCGCGCTAAAAGCGACTTTCTCGCTAACATGAGCCACGAATTGCGGACGCCTTTGAACGGCATTTTGGGATACATCCAACTGCTCAAAGTCGATAAAAACTTTACCGTCGATCAGCAGGAAAGTCTTAACAACATTCACCAGTGCGGCAACCACCTGCTGATGCTGATTAATGACGTTTTAGATCTCTCAAAAATCGAAGCTAGTAAAATGGATCTGTCGCTGACCAACGTGCATTTTTCCAGTTTTGTGAAAAGTATTATTGATTTGTTCCAGATGCGATCTGCTCAAAAAGGAATTGCCTTTAATTATGAGCAGATTTCAGCGCTTCCAGACGGCATTTTGGCAGACGAAAAAAGGTTGCGTCAAGTTTTGATTAATTTGCTCAGCAATGCCGTTAAGTTTACGAACAGCGGCAGCGTTACCTTCAAAGTCGGTTATGCAGAAAATTTCCCCAATAACTATCCTCCAACCAACTGCGAAAGTTCTAGTTTGACAGCGGAAATTGCCAATCCAACAATCAATTTGACCGCGAATATAGACGCGCAGCAAATGTCTAACCCGCCGCTGGGAACAACAGAAGCGCGCGATGTGATAACCGCAGACAATATCGGCCGTACCCCTACCCCTAAAATTCGCTTTCAAATCGAAGATACGGGCATTGGCATCGGGCAGAATAAATTAGAAGAAATATTTTTGCCTTTTCATCAAGTGGGCGATCAGAACAATTTCGTCGAAGGTACGGGACTGGGACTTTCCATCAGCCAAAAATTAGCCAAAATGATGGGCAGCCAAATTCGCGTCCAAAGTACCTCCGGCAAAGGCAGCATATTTTGGTTGGATCTAGACTTACCCGCAGTCGCGCAGTGTTCGGAACTTCCCTCCCGACAAGAAAAAAGGCGGCTTGTAGGTTTTATCGGCCCCCAGCGGAAAGTGCTAATCGTGGACGATCACGAAGTAAATCGCGCCATGTTGCACAGGCTGCTTTTTCATTTAGGCTTTGAAATTGCAGAAGCTACAGACGGCGAAGACTGCTTGCATAAAGCACAGGAATTTCTACCGGATATAATTTTAATGGATTTGCTGATGCCCGTAATGAACGGTTGGGAAGCTACCAAGAGGCTGCGACAGTTGCCGGAATTAAAAGATACGGTTATCCTTGCTTTGTCCGCTAACGTTTACGAGACTACCAAGCAAGAGAGCATACTTGCAGGTTGCGATAATTTTCTCACCAAGCCGATTCAAACTAACGAGCTTTTAGAATTATTGCGCCTGCATTTGAGACTAGAATGGGTTTACGAAGAAGGATCGCAAACCAGAAAGCGGACAGATCAAACTGCCAAAGCATCTTCTGAGATTGCGGCTGCTGACTCAACGATGGTGTCTCCGGCCTCAGAGTCAGTCTTGGCGTTGTTAAGATTGGCTGCAATGGGCGATATTGAAGCTATTCTGGAAGAAACTGCTAAACTCGAACATTCTGACCCGACATTAGTGCCTTTCGTTCATCACCTGCGCCAACTTGCTAAAGGATTTCAGCTCAAGCAAATTCGAGATTTTTTGAAGCAACATTTGTCCTAAAATTGACGGTAGCTAACAGACCACTCAAAATCAGTTAAATCTCGCGCCCTGGGTACCATTCTCAATCTGGGGTTCTGGCCTCCCGCGAAGCGACAACTTAATTCGCTTGGGCGGCCCGGACTCGCAGCCGGCTCCTCAAACGGTTATTGCAAATAGAAGCATCTAGGAAGCAACCGGGTTTCTAGAGCCGGCAAAAATTCATTGAATCCGATTTAACGTCACAACCCACAACTCAAAAATCAAAAATTTGAATGTTTCCATTGAATATGAACGATAAGAATTCCGAAAGAAGCATCATACTAATTGTCGATGACAACCAAACAAATCTTGACGTACTTTTCGAGTTGTTAAGGAATTACGGCTTTAAAGTATTAGTGGCTCTAGACGGCGAAAGTGCGATCGAGCAAATTGACTACATCCATCCAGACTTGATTCTTTTGGATATCATGATGCCAGGAATTGACGGTTTTGAAACTTGCCGACGCTTGAAAGCAGACCCGTCAACGCAAGATATTCCCATCATATTTATGAGCGCCCTTTCCGATACGCCTGATAAAGTAAAAGGCTTTCAGACAGGAGCCGTTGACTACATCACTAAGCCTTTCCAGCACGAAGAAGTTTTGAGCCGGATTCAAACCCACTTGACAATCCGCAGCTTGCAAAAAAAACTCGAAGAAAAAAACCTCGAACTTGCCCACCTCAACCAAAACCTTGAAAGACTTGTTGAACAAAAAACCAAGCAATTAATAAACCAGGAAAAAACAGCCATCATCGGACGTTTGACTCAGGGCATGGTTCACAATCTCAAAAGTCCGCTGCAAGTGATCCAGACTAGCGTCGATTTGATTGAAACAAAAGCCACACAAATTCAAGAAGACTCTCTGTTTAATTATACTAAGTATATTTTTCAAGCTGTCACAAAAATCAATCAGATCATGGATACTCTGATGATGAAAAGCCGAAACGAGCAAAAGCAAGATTTGCACCCGGTGAATATCAACGATTTAGTGCAGCGAGAAATTCAGCTATTGGAAGGCAACCTGTATTTTAAAAATAAGATTAGAAAAAAATACTTTTATGACGAAGAAATTGCCAGCATTCCCTTAATTTATTCCTATCTTTCTCAAGTATTTTATAATTTAATCAATAATGCAATGGATGCTATGTGGGAAAAGAAAAGCAGAGAAATAACTATCGTGACTCGGCAAGACGACTCGAACATATACATGGATATTGCAGATACGGGATGCGGCATATCATCTGAAGATTTGTCAAAACTTTTTGACCCTTTTTACACATCAAAGCCACCTAAAGGCGAGGAAAAAACCGAAGGCGAACCGACAGGAACGGGTCTAGGACTTTATACTTGTATTGAACTTTTAAAACCTTTTAACGGTGAAATTGCTATTAGCAGCAATGTCGGTCAAGGCAGCGTGTTTACAGTTGTGCTGCCCAAGCCGCAGCAAAATTGAGCGACTCAACTGAGTAAAATTGTGTCCGGTTAGACAACCGTAATTAAGTTTGTAATTAGGTTTGTAGCAAAAAATGCAAGTCTTGGTTCCTCGATCGAGAGAGGACTTGTATTGCTCAAAACAAACAGGCGCTAATTACGCGCAATTAACCGGACACAATCTCAGGCCGTATCTTGTAAATCAACGGTAATTCTCCTAGCTTAGTAGTAATACCATTTTAAAAAAATAATGCAACTTTAGGCAAGCTTTAAACGGCAATTTATAATCTAAAGTTTCAAAGGCTATCAGCAATGCAAATCCTGATTACTCCGCGCTCTTTTGACTTGCCTCTTGCTATTCCCCTGCCAAAGGTTGTAAATTAAAATAGAGTTGAGTTGCAATATGGGTAAGAGGATAATAGTTTTGGGCCACTAGGTTTGGGGCGAGGCGGAAAACTTGCAGCGAACAACTCAATTCTACAAATAAATCTGCGGGGTTTGCAAGCACACAGCGCACTCTAAAGGCTGCGCTTCAAGTTCCCCAATCATGAGCTAGGTAGCTGCATCCGCTGCTGAGATTTTATAATTACTAAAAAATAGCAAAAGGATACCAGTAAAAAAAATGCCACTGTACGCAAGAACCAAACCGCGATAGTCATCAGTCATTCCAAATCTCCAATCTCAAATCTAAAATATAAAATGGTATGACATCTGTTTTTGAGTCCACTTTAACGCCTGGTTTAAAAATTCTTTTAGTAGAAGACTGTGCAGAAGATGCAGAACTCATTCAAGAACTGCTGTCTGAGGGCCAACTAGGACAATCAATTGATGTCACCAATGTAGTCCGCCTCCGGGAAGCGATAGAAATTTTAAGCGACAAAATTTTTGATGTAATTTTATTAGATCTTTCACTTCCTGACAGCCCAAAATTTAATACTTTTTTCCGACTTCAAGATTGCGGTATAAATATTCCGATCGTCATTCTGACAGCGGCCGATGAGGAAGAACTGGCTGTCGAGTTAATTGCCGCCGGCGCCCAAGATTATCTGGTGAAAAGACAGGTAGACAGTCGGCTGCTGGTACGGACGCTCAGGTGCGCGATCGCCCGCCAGAAACGGCAAGCAGAATGGCAAAAAAGTCAAGAAAAATACCAGCAGGTTGTTGGCAATATCAAAGAAGTAGTTTTTGAAACAAATACTGCGGGCAATTGGACTTTTCTCAATCCGGCTTGGACGGAAATTACCGGATTTACCGTGGATGAAAGCTTAGGAACTTCCTGTTTGAGTTACATTCATTCTGAGGATCAATACCAATATTTAAATTCGTTGACAGGTTTGAGCGAAAATCAAGAAACATCCAATTGCTATCAAATTCGATATCTTACAAAAAATGGCGAAATTCGGTGGGTAGAAGTGCAAGAATTTTTTATTTGGGGCGGGAACGGCGAGGCGCAGGGGACGACAGGAACTATCAACGATATTACAGATAAAATTTTAGCACTTTCCGAACTCGAAGCTAGTAAAAAGTTTTTAAATCATACAATCGATGCAGTTGCAGACCCACTTTTTGTCAAGGATGAACAGCACCGCTGGATACTGTTAAATGATGCTTTTTGCAAGCTAATCGGAAAGCAGCGCAAGGAACTCCTGGGCAAATCGGATTATGACTTTTTCCCAAAACAAGAAGCTGAGATTTTTTGGTATACTGACCAACAAGTGTTTAGGACGGGGAAAGAAAACGAAACCGAGGAAATATTTACAGACGGCAGCGGTACAAAGCACATTCTGTCTACTAAAAAAACTGTCTTTGAAAATACCGACGGCCGTAAAATTCTCGTGGGGATAATTCGAGATATCACTGAGGATAGGCGCAAACAATTAGCGCAGCAAGAAAGCGAAGCTAGACTTCGGCAACTTGCTGCCAATTTACCGGGAATAATTTATCAATTTCGTCTCTCAACCGACGGCCAAAAAAGTTTTCCTTATATTTCTTCTGGCAGCCGCTATTTATTTGAATTGGAACCAGAAAATATTCAGCAGAATCCTCAACTACTTTTTGATTTTATTCATCCAGATGATCGTCAAAAATTTGAAGAATCTATTGCTGTTTCTGCAGCAGATATGCAGCCCTGGCAGCAGGAATGGCGCGCGATTGTACCGTCGGGAAAACTTAAGTGGATGCAAGGCGGTTCGTCGAGACCGGAACGAGTTGATTGTCCGACGGAAATAGGGCAGGAAGGGGATATAGTTTGGGAAGGCATGGTGCTGGATATTACTGATTTAAAACAGGCAGAAGCAGCTTTGCGGGAGAGCGAATCCAGATTTCGATCGCTCGTTGAGAATATCCCCGGCGCTATCTGCCGCAGCTTGTACGATGCTGATGGGACGATGGTATTTATTAGCGATGAAATTGAGGTAATTAGTGGGTATCCTGCTGGGGATTTTATTGGCAACAACCGCTTGAGTTTTGCGACAATTGTCCACGATGCCGACAAGGAAATGGTCGATCGACAAATCAGCGCAGCAGTAGAGTCGAAACAGCCGTACAATCTAGAATACCGGATTGTTCGCGATGACGGGGCGGTGCGGTGGATGTCGGAAAGAGGTAGGCCAACTTACAATCTAGAAGGGCTAGTTTTGTGGCTCGACAGAGCGATTTTTGATATTACCGATCGCAAACAAGCCGAACTGACTCTATGCCTAGTAACTCAAGCTGTAGACAGTGCTAGTGATGCGATCGCGATCGCAGATTTGGATGGTTATTCCGTTTATCACAATCAAGCATTTATTCAGCGCTACGGCTATACAGTTGAGGAACTAAATAATGCCGGCGGTCCAGCAGTAATGTACCCCAAATCTCAAGATTTGAGAAAGTTATTTAAGGTGCTGCGGAAAGGTTTTTCCTGGGAAAATGAAATTGAAATAAAGAGTAAAAATGGCGATATCATAGAAACTTTTTTGCGAGCTAACTGCATTAAAGATAGCGCTAGTCAACCGATAGGAATGATAGCCATAATTGCCGACCTCACAGAAATAAAACGCACCGAATCGGCATTAAAACTAAGTCAAGAGCGATTGCAGTTGGCGGTTTCAGGCAGCTCTTTGGGGCTGTGGGATTGGAATATAGCTACTGGCGAAACTTATTTCGACTTTCATTGGAAATCAATGCTAGGCTATGCAGAAACCGAAGTTGAAAACAACCTCAAAGGTTGGGAAAGTTTGCTGCATCCCGAAGACCGAGGGAAGGTAATGGAATGTTTAAATTCCTATTTGGAAGGTGAGACTGATATCTATGAATTTGAATTTAGGATGCTCAACAAAGCGGGCAATTGGCAGTGGATTCTGGCGATGGGCAAGGTAGTCGAGTACGACGAATGGGGTGCGCCGTTGCGGATAACAGGCACTCACAAAGATATCAGTGCCCGCGTTGCAGCAGAAGCCGAAAAAACGCAGTTGATCGCATCTCTGCAACTACTTGCCGAACAGTTGCAAGCAGCGCAAAAAATAGCCCGCATCGGCAATTGGGAATTCGATAGGGAGGCAGGAGTTATTACTTGGTCGGAAGAACTGTTTCGAGTTTACGGCCGAGAATTGAATCGACCGCCGACAATGGAAGAACTTTTAGAGCAAATTCATGCCGATGACAAAGAAAAGTTTGCAGAAGTTGTACAAGAAGCAGTGACTGAAGGGACAGCTTACGATATCGACCACCGCATCTATTTTCCATCAGGAGAAATTAGGCACGTTAACGCTAAAGGACAAGCTATTAAAAATGAGTTTGGTCAGGTGGTGCGGCTGTTTGGCACGGCAATGGACATTAGCCATCGCAAAAAAGTAGAAATTGCTTTACAAGAAAGCGAACAGCGATTTCGCGCTGTATTTGAACAAGCGGCAATCGGCATTGTTAAAGTGTGGCGCGATGGTCAATTTTTGAATGCAAATCAAGGGTTTTGCAATATTGTCGGATACTCTGACTTAGAGCTAAAATCGCGAAATGTTGGGGATATTTCTCACCCTGAAGATGTAGCGGCAGATGTCGAGTCGCGCGACAGACTGTTAGCTGGGGAAATTTTTAATTATTCCATTGAAAAACGCTTTATTCGCAAAGACGGTTCATTTGTTTGGACTAATATGACTGTATCTTTAGTGCGGGATGGGTTTGGGGAACCTAGCTATGTAATTGCTGTGATTGAAGATATTAGCACTCGCAAACTTGCCGAGGCTATCTTGCGCCAGCAATTAAAGCGCGAACGCCTGGTGGTAAAAATGCTGGAACGCATTCGCTCTTCTCTCAATTTAGAAGAAATTTTGACAAAAGCTGTTGCTGAAGTACGGCAATTTTTGCAAACAGACCGGACAGTTATTTATCGATTTAATCCCGATTGGAGCGGTTTTATAACTGTCGAGTCGGTGGGCGAAAATTGGCAGTCGATTCAGGGAATAACTATTAAAGATTCCTGTTTTGAAGACAGCCATGCTTCTGCTTACGAAGACGGTCGCGCTGTACCTGTAGATGATATTTACAAAGCTGGTCTTTCCCAGTGCTACATTAATTTATTAGGTCAATTTCAGGTGCGAGCTAATTTGGTAGTGCCGATTTTGCAAGGCGAGAAGTTGTGGGGGCTATTGATTGCCCACGAGTGCGCGGGCCCCCGCCTCTGGCTGGAAATTGAGGTCGAGTGTCTCAAACAAATTAGCGTGCAGTTGGCGATCGCGATCCAGCAATCAATGCTGTTTGAGCAAGCACAAAGTGAAATTGCCGATCGCAAACAAGCCGAGTCAGCTTTGCAGGAATCGGAAGCGCGAGAACGTTCAAAAGCGCTAGAGTTAGAAGCGGCTATTAACAAACTCCGAACGACTCAAGCTCAGCTCGTTCAAAATGAAAAAATGGTGAGTTTGGGTCAGTTAGTTGCTGGTGTTGCTCACGAAATTAATAATCCTGTTAGTTTTATTCACGGTAATCTCAATCCGGCTCGCAATTACACTTTAGATTTGCTGGAATTGATTAAAGTTTACCAGCATTACTGTCCTAATCCTCCCGCCAAAGTCTTGGAGAAAATTAATGAAATAGACTTGGATTATATTGCTGAGGATTTCCCGAAATTGTTTAATTCGATGCAAGTAGGAACCGAGCGAATTGTCGAGATTGTGAAATCGTTGCGTAATTTTTCCCGATTGGACGAGTCGGCTGGGAAGTCGGTTAACATTCACGAGGGAATTGATAGCACTTTGATGATTTTGCAAAATCGGTTAAAATCTCACAGTAGTCATGGAGAAATTAAGATAGTTAAAAATTACCAAGTATTGCCACAAATTGAATGTTTTCCAGGCGAGTTAAATCAGGTATTTATGAATATTTTAATTAATGCGATCGATGCTTTGGAAGAACGGGACAAGCAGCGTTCGATCGAGGAGTGCGATCGACATCCCAGCACGATCGCTATTCGCAGTTATCAGGTGGCTGCCGGCTTCGTAGCGGTATCGATTGCCGACAACGGGGGGGGGATACCAGAGTCAGTGCGATCGAGGCTGTTTGACCCGTTTTTCACGACTAAGCCTGTGGGCAAGGGTACGGGTTTGGGATTGTCGATTGCTCACTCGATTATTGTCGATCGCCACGGCGGCAGATTGAGTTGTATTTCGACACCGGGAGAGGGAGCGGAGTTTTTGATTGAAATTCCAGTGCTGCCGAATTTAACAGGTAGGAATTCAAAGTTGGGGCAATAAATTAGCAATTGGTAATTAGAAATTGGGAAGGGGAAATGGGTAATCTCTCACATTTTGCACCATTCTCCGGAACAGGCAAGATGCCTGTTCCACAAAGACTGAATTTTCTTGTGGAACAGGCATCTTGCCTGTTCCTAAACAACTAATTGAGAAGGCTGCAACATCTCAGTAATATCAAATACCGTAATATCTGAATTATACTCTGCAAGTGAGAATTCTCCTTACTCCAGGTCACTCGATCGCATTCCGCTGGCAGTGCAGTCAGAAAATTATTATTACGATGCAAAGGTCAACAATATGAGCTGGGAGTTGTGAGTGGTGAGTGAAAAATCAAACACGATCTTACAAATTACCTTCAACTTTTACATAAAAATCGGGGAAGATTCCGAGTTATTGCTAGCGTGACAAATGCGATTTTTGCCTTCGGTTTTGGCTTGAAAAAGGGCGCTGTCAGCACTGCGAATTAGGGTGTGGGGAGATTCCTGGGCAGAAGGAATCGCTGTCGCAATGCCGCAACTGAGGGTAACGTAGGGGCCGATCGACGATCGCGCGTGGGGCAGTTTCAAGCTGGCGATGCCGTCGGAAATTTTCCGGGCGACAGCATTTGCCCCTTCGGCGCTGGTGTTGGGCAGCACTAGGGCAAATTCTTCGCCACCGTAGCGGGCAGTCAAATCCCCAGCCCGGTTGGTGACTCTGGCTATCGCCCCGGCAACTTGGCGCAAACAATCGTCCCCGCCGAGGTGCCCATAAAACTCGTTGTAAAGTTTAAAAAAGTCGATGTCAAACATAATTAAAGACAGCGGTAGTTCCTCTCTGGCCAATCTGCGCCACTCTAAGCTCAAAACCCGATCGAACTGGCGGCGATTGGCAATGCCAGTCAGTCCGTCAGTAGTGGCCAGTTGCTGCAATTTTTGATTGGCTATTGCTAGCTTGCGGTAAAGTTGAGATTGTTCGATCGCGATCGCCACTTGATTTGCCAAGTGCTGTAAAAAATCTATTTCCCACTGCTGCCATTCCCTGACACCGCTGCAATTGTATGCTGTCAGCATTCCCCACAAACTATTGCCATTTTCTGCGATCGAATCCGGCAAACTTTTCCCCTGCGCCTGCGGTTTGCCACTCGCCTGGTGCCAGATATCATTTTCCGCTGCATCTTGATTGTTCTCGACTTCCCAAACAGTGGCTTCTTGTGTTTCTTTTGCCGTTTCCCAGTCGCCTGATTGCCAAATTGGTACGCTGATAACTGCTGCAATTTCACAATCTGCCAGCAATTCTTTGCAACTGCCAGCCAAGGGGGCAGTGCTGACATCTGCTATTGCTTGTACCGACTGGGATTCTACCAAAACAAAGCATGACACCGCCAAAGCAGCACTAATATTTTGGTTTTCAATATAACCTTCTGGCAAACCGTCACCGGCGACAATCCCACCTTTTTTCTCTTCCCCGTCCAATTCAGACACCCAATCCTGACAGCGATAAATTAAAACGCGGTCTGTTTGGAGAAATTGGCGCACTTCTGCGACGGTACTTTGGAGAATGCTTGCCGGATCTATTGACGATCGAATATGTTCGATCATTTTGCCCAACAGCCGCTGTCGGAGAGCCTGCTGCCGCAATTGTTCTTCGATTTGCTGGCGTTCGATCGCATAATGGATTGCCCGCACCAGCAGAGTTCTGTGAAATCTTCCCTTTACCAAACAATCTTGAGCGCCCCAGCGCAATACTGAGCGGGCAATATTTTCATCGCTGATATCTGTCAGCACCACAATTGGCAATGTGGGCCATCGCCCTTTCAAAACTGCGATCGCCTCGCTTCCCTTCAAACTGTCTGACACTGACAAATCTAATAGTACGGCGTCAAACTTGTCTACTTCCAGACGCCCAACTCCTATCTCCAGAGACTTAACTGTTTGGAGGAGAAATAGAGACTCGCTGAATGACCCTAGAAGGTCTTCGATCATTGTCGGATCTCCGAGGTCATCCTCAACCAACAAAATTTTCAGACATTGGTGACGTGTTAACACAACTATAGCGTTCGGAGCGGGTCGAAGGCAACTTTTTTGTTTTGAGAGCGATACTTGCGATCGGCAAATATTTCGGCTTATCAAATTCACTATACACTCAAACTATCGATTTAGCCCTACATTAAAGTTTACATATCCGGCGGAAGTGAAACGATTTCAAACCAATACTCACATAAAGTCTTCATTACTTCAAGCAATCCTTCAAAAGTGACTGGTTTGGATATGAAAGAATTGGCTCCCAAGCGGTAGCAAAGCAAGATATCTCCTCTGCGGTGGGAAGTTGTGAGCATTACAACCGGAATTTGTTGCAAATGGGGGTCAGATCTGATCAAAGTTAGTGTTTCGCGCCCGTCCAGCCTCGGCATATTCAGATCCAAAAGTATCAAGTCGGGCTGATGCCAATTGCTGCTAGCAAAATATTGACCACGACGGTACAAGTAGTCTAGCACTTGTTCTCCATTTTCCACAAATTCGCTCGTAATTGCTAATCCAACTTCTCGCAGTGCTTCCTCCATCAAAAAGCGCGTATCCTCGTCATCGTTTGCTATTAAAAGAGTAAATTTTTTCTTTTTATAATTCACCGCTTTGCCTCACTACGAACGTCTTTTGTGAGGTTGCGGGACTTTGAGCCGTGTCTGAGTACCTGCAAAGCATCTCTTGCCATCATCCGGTAAATCTGGCTGAGAACACTGAAATTGTGTTGCAGCAATTTACCGTTTTTCTCCATTTGCAAAGGTTTGCGAATCATGCTTGTTTCACTTGGCAGTCTGTCCGAGAACCTGCAAACTGCAAACACATCACAAATCCTTCTCCGCGAACTACTAGGGAAACTATTGCATCCCAAAGCAAGATGCTCTGGATACAGTTGAAAAAAATTAACAAGTCTTGCGCGCACCGCTGATTTATAAGTTGTATAAGAATAGAGCTAATAGATTTATATTGATAGATTTTTAGCTCCATGTCATCAGTGAATATGCTACACTTTATAAGCATTTTTGTAAAGAAGACATAAAGATATTTAAAGCTTAAGTAAAGGACGGGTGAGTGCTTCAGGCGGAATGCTGACTTCACTTTGGTATAGGAATAGAAAAATAAAAAGTTGAGCCTTGATTCGGTTCTGATTCTACCCAAAGGCTGCCGCCGTGCCGATCGACAATTCTTTGACAAATAGCTAAACCGATACCAGTTCCCGAATACTGTTTTTGGGTGTGCAAGCGCTGAAAAATCTGAAAAATTCGCGGATGGTACTGTGAGGCAATCCCAATACCGTTATCCTGCACTGAAAACACCCAGCTATCCCCCTGATGCGAAGCGTCCACCTGCACCACCGGCGTCTCACTGCTGCGGTACTTAATAGCGTTACCAATTAAATTTTGAAACAGTTGCAGCAGTTGAAAACAGTCACCTTTTACCCTTGGCAAATTCCCCCTAGTAACTGAAGCTTGATTCTCACGGATTGCCAAATGCAAATTAGCACAAGCATCCTCAAAAACCCGATTGCAATCTATCATCTCAAAAGGTTTCTGACTGCGACCGACGCGCGAATACTCCAGCAAGTCATCAATCAGCGCCTGCATCCGCTCGCAAGAATTAACAATATTGCGGATAAATTTATTCCCTTGGGCATCAAGTTGGTTGGAAAAGCGTTTTTCTAAGAGTTGAGCGTAGCCGGCAATCGTGCTCAAAGGCGCTTGCAAATCGTGAGAAGCCACGTAAGCAAACTGTTCTAGTTCGGCATTAGAACGAGTTAATTCTTGAGCGTAGCGGGTTTGAGTGTCTAAACTCTCTTGCAGCAATTCTTGTACCAGCTTGCGTTCGGAAATATCCTCGATCGCACAAATCAAATACTGCAGCGTCCCCTTGACATCGCGCATTGCCGAAACAGTAACATTTGCCCAGCGCACCGCCTCATCTTTGCATAGCAAACGCTTTTCCACAGAAAAAGTTTGAATCTTCCCGGATAACAGCGATCGCAGGTATTCTCTGTCCGCTTCTCTGTCCTCTGGGTGAGTAATTGCCTCCCAATTTTGCTGTAACAATTCAGATTGTGCATAGCGGACAATTTGACAAAAGCCGGGATTTACCCGCATAAATTTACCGCAAAGCGCGGTTTTAGCTATGCCGACCGCAGCTTGCTCGAATATCGCGCGGAAGCGTTCTTCGCTGTCTCGTAGGGCAATTTCTGCTCGTTTGCGATCGGTAATGTTGCGAAATGTTACTGCCAGACCATCGTTTAATTTGACCGCCACAATGTGCAGCCAAACAATTGTATCTCGCTCCTGTTCGTAATAAAATTCTTGGTCTACAGTTTCTCCTGTTTCTACTACAGAAACATACAAATCAAATAACCCCTTATTGCTAACTTGGGAAACTTGGGCTAACAAATTTTTGCCAACTATCTCATTTAATAGCAGACCATAAAATTTTTCGGCTGCAGGGTTGATCAACAGCCACTGGAAATCTACAATATTTCCCTCACTGTTGCGGACGGCAGAATAAGCCACCACACAGTCTAAGGAACTATTTAATATGCTAGCAAGCAGCGACTGCGACTGTTGCAGTTGATAATTTTGCTCTTTTAATTGCTGTTGCAGTTTTTGCAAGCGGACTTGCTTGTCGATGCGCGCTAAAACTTCTTCTACTTGAAATGGTTTAGTAATATAGTCGGCGCCTCCTACTCGAAAAGCTTGTAATTTATCGTTCATTTCATCTAATACGCTTAAAAAAATTACCGGAATTTCTTCGGTTTCTGGTGTCGCTTTCAGTCTCCGACAAACTTCATAACCGTTCATTTCCGGCATTCTAATGTCGAGCAAAATTAAATCCGGGCAATGGGCGATCGCAACATTCAACGCCAGTTGACCGGAAATAGCTCGGTAAACTTGATACCCCTGGGATGTTAGCAGTTTGGATAAGAACCGCAGATTGCTCGGTTGGTCATCAACCACCAATACTTTAATTTCGCTATTATCCATTTATTTTAAACTCGATTGAGTTAAATCCATTATCTTGTCGAGTCGGTAATCGGCAAGCAAATCTTTTAAAGCCTCAGCTAAAGTTGGATGACTTTCCCAAATGCGATCGACAAGTTGAATCGCCAGCTCTTCATTAACATCATTAGCTGCGTCATAGAGCTCCTGCACCCAGCTTTGAGGCATCTGAGCCAGCAGCCCTCCGAAAAATGAATCGGGTTTTTCGTTCACACAATAACGCCGTAAAGCCCCGACAGGGAGCCGGGGCAACTCTTGATAAAGATAGCGCACTCCCAAGTAGCAAGCCATCTTATCAAAAAGGATTTGTTCTTGAAAAGGTTTCCGCACAAAATCGTCGCAACCTGCGGCGAGAATTTCGCCTTTTTTTTCCTCAAAAGTGCTAGCAGTCAGAGCAATAATTATAGTTCGCCAGTGAGTTTGTTTCTCTTTCGCTCTAATTTGTCGGACAGCTTCAAAACCGTCCATTACTGGCATTCGCGTATCCAGCCAAATTAAATGAGGCTGCCAACTTTCCCAAAGTTCAACCGCTTGGTAGCCATTTTCCGCTTCTCGGACTTCAAAACCAATTGGTTGCAACATTTTAACCAGCAGCAGCCGATTTTCTTGATTGTCGTCAACTGCTAAAATCCGATAAACCGGTTGATCTGCTTCTAGTCCGATCGCCCGCTGCAATGTCGCCACGGTTATTTCAGACGAAATAGCCGCAAATACTCGGATATTAAATTTAAAACTGGTTCCCTCACCTAAAACACTTTTTACCCAAATATCCCCGCCCATTATCTGCACGTATTTTTTAGTAATTGTCAAACCCAATCCCGTACCATCACCCGCTTTTCTCCCCGCTTGTGTTTGCACGAAAGCATCAAATAAAGTATCAATTTCTGCTGTTGCTATGCCAATTCCCGTGTCTTCAACTTCAAACAAAATTAACAAGGGTTCGACCGAGGTAGAGTTAGGATGACTTTCCGATTCTGCCGGCTGCTTCTGGTTACTTTCCACGCTCACCCGCAGCCAAATACTGCCCCCGTTGTGAGTAAATTTCATGGCATTTCCCAGCAGGTTAATTAAGCAGACGCGCAGCTTTTTTTCGTCACTTTTTATATATTGGGGAACATTAGACTCGACGGAAAAATTCAGTTGCAAATTCTTAGTTTCAGCTTTGATTTGAAACATTTCCTCGATAGAATCGAGGAGTTGATAAAGGTCAAAGCTGCGTTCATCTAAGCCAATTATCCCGGCTTCTATTTTCGACAAGTCTAAAACATCGTTAATTAGTTCCAGCAAATGTTGACCACTGCGGTTAATAATTCGGAGATTTTCGAGATTTTCGTGGCTGAGCAAAGAGTCGCGGCTCATGACTTGGGTAAAACCCAGGATGGCGTTCAGGGGAGTCCGCAATTCGTGGCTCATGTTGGCAACGAATTGACTTTTTGCGAGCGATGCAGCGGCCGCTGCTTCTTCGGCTTTTTTGCGTTCTATTATTTCTTCTTGCAGTTCTTTATTGCGAGCGAGCAATTGTTTTTTCAGTCTCTGGATAGTCAGTTGGTGTTCGATTCGCGCTAAAACTTCTGCTACATGAAACGGTTTTGTGACATAATCAACCCCTCCCACTTGAAATGCGGTTAGTTTGTCCAATACTTCATCTAAAGCGCTGATAAAAATAACCGGAATTTCGGATGTCTTCGGATCTTCCTTGAGCTGTGTGCAGACTTCGTAGCCGTCCATTTCTGGCATTTTGATGTCGAGCAAAATCAAATCTGGAGAACCAGAGCGCGCCGCTCTGATTGCCATTTTGCCGTTAATTACGCCGCGGACTTTGTAGCCCCGATCGCACAGCGTTGCTGATAAAACTTGCAAATTTTCTGGAGTATCGTCAACAATTAATATGTTGCCTTTATTTTCTTCTATTTGATTGTTGGTCATCGCTGGCTATTTTTTGTTAATTTAATAATTATTGAAATTATGAAAACTGGTTAAATATTAATTATAGCACTCCCTCCTCAATCAACTCCTTTTATATTTACAGAACTTATCCTAGTTAAGATTTGAGATGTGAGATTAAAGAATTGGGAATGACTGATGATTACCAGGGTGTGGAGCTGGGCTACAAGTAAATTAGCCGATCGCCCGCAGGCGAGTTTACAAATAGGCGATCGACCTACATCATCAATAATCCTGAACCTGCCCCTATTATCTCTTCTTCTTTCATCCTTCAACAATTTCTAAACTCCTCAATCAAATCGATAATACGATCACATCGGAAGTTATTCGCCAAATCAGCGATCGCGCTGCGGAAACTAGAATTAATAGGAGGAATCGACAACAACAGCCGAAAAATTTCCTCGTTATCAACCGCATCCGCCGCAGAATATAATTCATCAATCCATTCAGCAGGCATAGCTTCCAAAAATGAAGTATTGAGCGTAAAAGCCAAATCAGCCGTTTCAGTTGCCGTGGAAACCTCGGCGGACACCGCAGCATCAGAACTTAGCGAAGCTTCTCGATCGTAAACATAGCGGACTCCCAGATACTTAGCCATCTTTTCCAGAATCACTTGCTCCCGAAAAGGCTTCGCTACAAAATCATCGCAACCAGCAGACAAAATCAGCGATCGCTCCTCATCAAAAGCACTTGCAGTCAGAGCGATAATCACCGTTGCTTGACCTTTTAAATGCGCTTTAATCTGTTTAGTAGCTTCGTAACCGTCCATCACCGGCATCCGCATATCCATCCAAATCAAATGAGGTTCCCAACTCGACCACATTTCCACAGCTTGAACGCCATTTTCAGCTTCCTGCACCGCAAAGCCGAGGGATGCCAGCATTCTGACCAACAGCAAGCGACTTTCCAGGCGATCGTCAACAGCTAAAATCCGGTATTCTGGCTGTCCGGGTTCCAGGCCCACCACTCGGCGAGCTGTTTGAGCCACCTGAATTTCCACTGCATTAGGGAGCGAAACTTTAACATCAAATCTAAAAATGCTGCCGCGACCGAGGGTGCTTGTTACCGTCATCTTGCCTCCCATTAACTGAACGAACTGTTTGCTGATTGGCAAGCCTAAACCGGTTCCTTCTTGAGCTTTTTTCCCGCTTTCTGTTTGCGCGAAAGGTTTAAACAAATTCTCCATTTCTTCCGCAGAAATTCCTGAACCAGTATCTTCCACTTCAAATAGCAAAGAGCAACAGTCACTTGCCGGAATCTCTCCATGAGTTTTAGTTTTTAACAACTCATGTTTGATTCTCAAATTAACACCACCTTCAACCGTAAACTTAATAGCATTTCCGACGACATTTATCAATACTTGTCGCAACTTGCTTTCGTCAGTTTCTATATATTGAGGTAGAGCGGGTGGGCAATCAAAAATTAACTGCAACCCTTTTTTTTTGGCTTGCAGCTTCAGCATATTTTCAGTATTTTTTAGCAGTTTGTGCAAGTCGAAGGTGCTGTTATTAAGTGTCACCAGCCCGACTTCGATTTTTGACATTTGCAGAATATTGTTGATCAGAACGAGCAAATGTTCCCCGCTCTGGGTAATAATTCCTAAGTATTGCTGTTGGTCGGCACCGAGGTCTGGGTCGCGGGCCAGCAGTTGGCTGAAACCGAGAATTGCGTTGAGGGGAGTTCGCAATTCGTGGCTCATATTCGAGAGAAATTCGCTTTTGGCCCTGTTCGCTCTGTCGGCTTCTTCTTTGGCTTTTTGCAGGACTATTTCAGCTTGTTTGCGTTCGGTAATATCGCTAGCAGTGCCTGTTGTGCCGATGATGTTTCCTTCAGCGTCCATGCGCGCGATCGCCTTGGTATTTACATCAATCTTTCTGCCGTCTTTTCCTAATACTATATTTTCGTACTGAAACACAGTTTTTCCCGTCAGCAAGCGCTGCTGAAGTTCCCATTTCCAGTCTATTTCTCCTGGAGCCAAGAAATCGCTAAAAGAACAGCCGAGCATTTCTTCAGGGTCGTAACCGTAGATTTGTTTAACGGCTTGGTTCACAAAAGTAATGTGCCCTTCAGCATTGCAAGACCAGATAATATCTTGGGAAGTTTCAACTAAATGACGGTATTTTTCTTCGCTCTCTGCTAGGGCTATTTCTGCCACCTTGCGTGGGGTAATGTCCATCAAAGTTGTGAAGAGTTTTGTCACTTGCCCTTGTTGGTTGACAACTACTTCTCCTCTGGCTTCGATGTAGCGGATGAAGCCGGTTTCACTTATTTGTGACGGGCAATTATCCGCAGTAATTTTCGGTTCCGGTCGCAGAATTCTATATTCCAAAGTGTAAGATTGCCCGGTAGCAATAGCAGTGTCGATCGTTGTTTGCCACTTTTGTCGATCGTCCGGATGCACGTATTGCGAAAACTCAGTTAGTGTTGGCGCAGGTTGGGTTGGATCGAACCCAAAAATCCGAGATAACTCTTCCGACCAAGTAGTTGTGTTGGCAGAGAAATCGCATTCCCAATTACCGACACGGGCGATTCTTTGCGCTGCTGCTAAAGAAGCCGCTACAGCTCGGAGTTTTTCTTCGGCTAATTTGCGATCGCTAATATCTTGAATCACAGAAATCACGCAGGTTTCGCCATGAATGTCAATGATTTCAGCAGACAGCAGCCCTGTTCTGAGTTCCCCTTTTTTAGTGCGAAAATCAAATTCGTAGTTGAGAACAATTTTTTTTTCATCTAACATTTTAAACAACTCGGCGCGGGCTTGTATATTTTGCCAATGATTCAAATCAAGCGCCGTGCGATCGAGAATTTCTGCGGCTGAATAACCGATTGTCTGGCAAAAAGCCTCATTAATTTCTAAATAACGACCGTCATTAAATCTGGTAATAGTAATCGGGTTGGGAGAAGAACGAAAAGCTTTAGCAAACTTTTCCTCAGACAAACGCAGTTGTGCAGTCCGCTCCTCGACTAAAGTTTCCAGTTCTTGATTCAGCTTTTGGAGTTGAGCATTTTGTTCCGCTAATTGCTTCTCCATAAAATAGCTGTTGATCGCTTCTTTTACCGTCAACTTCAAATCTTCTGACTGCCAAGGCTTCGATATGTATCGGTACAATTTAGCATATTTAATAGTATTCGCCACTGCTTCTAGGTCTGCTTGCCCCGTCAGCATAATTTTGATAGTTTTTGGCGAAATTATGTGAATCTGCTTCAGCAATTCGTCACCTTTGATATTCGGCATCAGATAGTCGGAAATTACTGCAACGATTTCGCAGCCCTCTGCCAGTAATTCCTCGATTAACTCTAAAGCATCTTCGCCGCCTTCAGCCGTTTCTAATAAGTGTTCTTCCCCCAGGGTTTTTTTTAACTCAATTTTCAAACTTTCAAGAATTATCGGTTCGTCATCCACGCAAATAATCACAGGTTTATTGTTCATATTTTTGTCAAACCAGATTTTATAGTTTCTACTAATTCTTTGCGTTCCCAGGGCTTGTACAAACAACGGTGCAAGTTTGCTTGCTCTTTCACCCGTGCTATTGCTACTTCGTCTGCTTGCCCGGTCAGCATGACTTTCACAATCTTAGGATATTTTTGGTGAACCATAATCAAAAATTCATCTCCTTTAATCCCTGGCATTAACCAGTCAGACACTATGACCAAAATATCACTTTCATCTTCTTTTTGAATTTCCTCCATAATTTCCAGAGCTTCATCTGCATTTTCTGCTACTTCATAGAGGTAAGCATCCCCAAATTCTTTTTTAAGTTGAATTTTTAAACTATTTAAGACCACAACTTCATCGTCAACGCACAAAATTACTGGTTTCGGCATAAAACTTTACTTCTATTAAATTTTAAGACTGGGTGCATTTACCTATTTCTTTAAGTGCTATCAAGGGATTCCGACAGGCAAGGATATAGTAAATTTTGTTTGACCAGGCACGCTTTCTACTTGCAGTTCACCTTGGTGTTTTTCCAGAATTTTTTGAACTATATCCAATCCCAAACCGCTGCCTTCCCCTGGAGGTTTAGTTGTGAAAAACGGTTCAAAAATTCTCGGCATAATCTCTGGAGGAATGCCGGGCCCACTGTCGGTAATACTGACTGATATTGCGTTCGCTTCGTGTTTGATATCAATTTTTAACACGCCTTTGTTGCCCATCGCTTGTAAAGCATTGTGAACTAAATTTGTCCAAACTTGATTTAGTTCATCAGGATAGCATAGCACAGAGGGCAAATTAGTACCATAGTTTCTGACTACTTCCACACCGTGTTTGATTTGGTAGTGGTAAAGCGTTAAAACAGTATCAATACCGTCGGTAATATTAGCGATTACTTTGGAACCCGACTGGTCGTAACGAGAGTAGCTTTTCAAAGCAAAAACGATTTTTGCTGCCCTATCGGTGGCAGTAGAAATATTTTTAGTGCTTTTTTGTACCGTAGCAAATTGGTAGGCTGTTTGTACAATATTTCGACTTTTACTGTCTTTCAACAAAGGTAAAAAAGGTTCTAAATTATTGCCGATGCCGATATCTAATAAAGTACAGGCAAGACTGGCGGCGTCGTCAATCTTTTCTGATTCTAGTTGCCCCTGCAAAACTTTTTTTAACTGACGTTTTTCTTTACTAGATAATGTATCTGTTTCTTGGCTGGACTTGTGTAGCAAAGCAAAGAAATCCTGCCGCCGTTCCGGGGATAGTTGTTGAAAAAATATCGGCAACTGCTGCAATTGTTCCGTCCAGAAGTCGGCGATGTTCTGCACAGAAGAGCGAATCGCCCCTAAAGGAGAATTGATTTCATGAGCAACTCCGGCAATTAACTGTCCGAGGGCTGCCATTTTTTCTGATTGAATAAGTTCTTTTTGAGTCCGCTTCAGTTCTTCTAAGGTATGAGATAACTCTGCATTTTTTTGGCACAGCGCTGACTCGGCTATTTTGCGGTCGTTGATGTTGCGGGCTACCCAAATAACTGCATCTTTTGAGAACAGAGAAATGCAGGCCGAAAACCAAATTTCGCGACCACAAACTGTTAAGCTGTAGTCAAAATTGAGAGTTTGTTGTGTTTCTAACACTTGCTCAACTAACACCCACCAATCATCCGGGTGGTCGTCGTCAAAAAAATGTTCGATGGTCAAGCTGACTATATCACAATCAGGCTCAGAAACCGCTGCCACATTTGTTGGAAGAATTTCTATGTTCCGCTGACTGTCTAGCACGAGAACGATGTCTGTCATCGCTTCAAAAACGGCGCGGACTTTCCTTTCAGAAAAGTGCAATTTTTCTTCGAGCAATTTTATATCGCTAATTTGTTGCTGCAATTCTTCGTTACTGGCTGCTAGTTGAACCGTGCGGTCTAGAACTCGCTGTTCGAGTTCAGTGTTGAGGCGGCGAACTTCAGCTTCAGCGGTGGTGCGGTCTTGTATTTCCTTTTTTAACTGACTGTTGGCATTAATTAATTCTAAAGTTCGCTGTTTGATTTGTTCTTCCAAATTATCATTTAAGAGTCGCAACTTTTCTTCTATTTCTGTTCTCCGTAACGCTTCTTTTTGCAATTCTTCGTTCATTTTGTTCAACTCCTGAATTTTGTCAGCAACTGTTTCCTGCAAAAGCTCGACATTTGCGTGCATTTCTACCGGATCTAATGCCCGCAGCAGGCTCATTTCAGTCACAATTCCAGCTAAATATCCTTCCTCGTCCACCACCACCAAGCGCCGGATGCGGTGCTGCAGCATTAACTGGTGAGCCTGCCACAAGGTGGCTTTTACCTGCAACGGTATCAGCGGAAAACTCATCGCGGCGGTGACGGGAGTACGTGCGAAATCTAGCCCCGAAGCTTGGAATTTAACAATATCGCGTTCTGTAATTATGCCCACAGGTTTCTGATTTTTGTTGTCGCTGTCAGTGCAAATGACTATGCAGCTTTTTCGCTGGGTTCTCATCTGTTTAGCGACTTCTAAAACTGAGGCGCTGCTTGAGGTAACTATTAATTCTGTAGTTATAATTTCTTCGGCACGCCACATTTTCAGCAAGTCGGCCGGTTTGAGGATTTGACGGATGCTTTCGCAGGTGATAGCGCCTAGCAAGTTCCCACCTTCGTCTAGGAGGGGTAAATGACGGATTCTTTTCGTTAGCGCAGCCCTCGAAGAGGATCGCAATATGCTCAATACCTTGAAGATATTCCCCCCTTGATCGAGGTTCAGGGCGATCGGGTTTTCAGTCATCACCTCAGAAATTGCCACCCCTGCTAGCGGTATTTCGCTAGCAGTTATTTTCACAACATCGCGTTCTGTAAAAATTCCGAGCAATTGCTGCTCAAACGCGATTAAAATGCAACTGGCACTCGCCTGAGTCATGGCAGCAATTGCGACTTTCAACGGTGTGTCTGGAGGCAGCACCGGCGGTTTGGGGTCGATCGCCTGTTTTAGCAAGCTTTGGGTATCAGAAACTGTTGTTGACATGGGCAAATCAAGGGGGATAGATGCAGGCGGAACCGCCAATTCATACCATTTTAGATTTCCGATTTTACAGTCGCGGTACGCTCACCGCAATCGAGATTTGACATCGGTCTAAAGTTGCATTTTAGTCGCGCAGTGGTATGATTTTTACTGCGCTCGCGCTAAACGGCGATCGGAATTGACACAATACACGTCCTTTGACCGATAACTGATGTTACTTCTATTTTACCCGAATGTTTTTCCACACTTTTTTTAACAATCTCCTGTCCCAACCCGCTGCCTTCGTCGGCGGGTTTTGTGGTAAAGAACCGATCAAATATTCGTGGTAAAATTCCCGGCTAATTCAGTTGCCACTGACGAGCAGGCTCTGATTTTCTGCTCTCACCTCTACTTTTAAAACTAGGCAATTCTCTATCGCTTGTAAAGCCTTGTGCATCAGATTTATCGAAACTTGTTTTAGTTTGTCGGGTTCAGACAACAATTTAGGCAGTGGATCTTGATAATTTCTGACAACTTCTACTCTGTGTTTTTCTTCTTTTAATCCAAAGTTAATATAGTTTTAATGCGATAAGTAATATTGGCAATTACTTTTCTTCCCTACAGTTATAGCGAGAATATTTTTTTAAATCACGAATTACTTTGGCGGCTCTATGTGTAGCAGATGAGCTTCTTGGCAAGCGGTGAATAAATTGCAGAGACTATCTGCCTGACCAGGAATTTCAAAGGTGGTACCCGCCACGTGATTTATCCGTGGAATCAATCCCAAATCTCAAATCAAAAATCCTCAAGAAAGAGCATTTATCCGTGGGGTCGCCTCTAAAATCTAAAATCTAAAATCGATTGACTCAGCAATTTAAGCACCCTTTGATGAAATATTTGATTGCAGTTCAAGTTTATGGATTCCTTCTGTTAATCAAGCTGGTGGCTAGATTCAGAAATTTCGCGTTTTATTTCTGTAAGTTCTTGACCTACCAAATAGGAATATTGAGATTTTTGGCACAATAACCGACAACTTCCTACTCAGCTTTTTGGAGAGTAATTTAATAGCTTTATTGGAACATTGGCAGGGTTTCCCTGACATGAAACTTGCTGTGAGCAATACAAGCTGGTACTAAATATAATATCCCGCCTCAGAGGCTGTGGGCATTGAACATCGATAACTGTAGCTACGTGTTGCAGTAACTAGCAGCCCAGAAAATCACGGTACCCGCAATTGTAAATAATAACCCTGCCTTGGCGCGCAAGCATTCAAGGCAGGGTTATTATTGAGTATTCCGAATTCTCAAGGGTGAAGCGAGGACGCTGCTGCCGACTTCGGCTGCCCAGCAGTACACTACTCGCCTAATCGAGTTATTTTAGCGCTGCGTTGGGCCAACATCAGCAGTACATAAATAGTCATTACATAGCCGGCTGCCAGAATGGGAATAATTAGAGGAATATCGCGATAAATCATAATTAGAACCAAAAGTCAAGGACGATGAGGAGGAGGACAAGTTCAAGACCTACTACATTAAGTCAGCACGCAAGACCATGCCTTGGTTCTGAAGGCTGTTTTTCCATATCAAGCCTGCGGGAACATTTAGGCGTTCCCGGTCATCAATAATGATTTACTGCTTTACAGATGCTTAAACAGCCTAAAACCATCCACTTTAGCTGCTTTGAGCTACCGTGCACATAAGATGCGCTACTCTTAACTTCTGAAAACTTTTAGTCGCGAGGAACTAAAAATCTGTCCCAGAAATTTTGGCTGCGATCGACTAACAAGGCTGGCTCTACGAAACTTTTACAGGCACCTAAAAGCTACCTGCCAGTCTGGCTGTACTTAATGTATAGAATTGTTTAAATCCTTAATACCCATAATAACACAGGGTTTCTGAGATTTAGAGATTTTTTGGCAGTGTCCTTAACAATTCGATACAATAGGGGCAACCCCTCTGGCAGCCGGCTACTGGCCTCTGGCAGGCGGGTGACTCCCATCGGGGGCAGATGACAAATAACTGCCGATCGCCTAGATTTTTCTTTTCTATTGCAGAGAATTACCTTAAAATAAAGATATGATATGTAAAATTTTGTTACTTTACGGCTTGAGTCGGCGTATCCATGATCTCTAGCACTCTCCTATTTTCCTCGGTTGAAGAAGACCTGCGACTGTTGACAGAAAACTTAAAACAGTTAGTGGGTGCCCGTCATCCCATCTTATACGCGGCTGCAGAATACTTATTCGGCACAAAGGGAAAACGAGTGAGACCCGCGATCGTTCTGTTGATGGCCAAGGCGACTATGCCCGATCGGGAAATCACGGAAAAACACCGTCGCCTCGCTGAAATCACGGAAATGATCCACACAGCTAGTCTAGTCCACGACGACGTGGTGGACGAGTCGGATCTGCGGCGGGGAGTGCCGACGGTTCACAGTCGGTTTAACAACCGAGTGGCAGTATTGGCGGGAGACTTTCTGTTTGCTCAATCTTCCTGGCATTTGGCAAATCTCGACAACCTGCCAGTAGTCAAACTGCTTTCAGAAGTGATTATGGATTTAGCTGAGGGGGAAATTCAACAGGGACTAAATGGATTTGACACCAGCTTGTCGATCGAAGCGTACCTCGAAAAAAGTTATTACAAAACAGCGTCTTTAATTGCCAACAGTTCCAAAGCAGCGGGCTGTTTGAGCGAGGTTTCAGCGGAAATAGCAGACGATTTGTACAACTACGGTCGCAACATTGGTTTGGCATTCCAAATAGTAGATGATATATTAGATTTCACCGCTTCAACGGAAACTTTGGGGAAACCTGCAGGCTCGGATCTCAGAAGCGGTAATCTGACAGCACCCGCACTATTCGCCCTAGAAGAAAAACCTTACTTGGAAGTTCTCATAGAACGCGAATTTGCCCAAGAAGGAGATCTAGAGCAGGCCCTGGCACTGGTAGAAGATTCTAGAGGCATAGATCGATCGCGAGAACTAGCCACAAATCACGCACAGAAAGCCGTCGAATACTTAGCGGCGCTGCCCCATTCAGAGTCCCGTCAAGCTTTGATTGATTTGGCTGAATACGTTTTGAGTAGACTTTATTAGAGGCTAAAAAGTTACACTTTATTGGTAATGGGGAATGGGTAATGGGGAATTCCCCATGCCTAATGCCCTGTTACCAATAAATAATAGAAAATGGAGTTGTTTAGGCAATATCCGGCGGTGGAGCCGATCGATACTGTTGCAAGTAAACGTTAATTAAACTCTGTACTTGCTCGCGAGGGATTTCCGTCCCGACTTCCTGATTTCCGGGACTTTCAAAAAAAACAATGCTGTCAAGACCTTCCAGAGCTATCATCTGAAATAAAATGTGAGTGACAGGCAAAAGCACCGGTCTGAGACGATCGCCCCCAGCAGCCGCAGCCTGCGACGCATCTTTAAGACTGGTCCAAGCATAAATCACCCTCTTTTCCCGTCCCGGTTGCTTGAGATTGCTCAAAACCACGATCGCCCAACTTTGGTCTACCGCTTGCAGGATCGAGTATTCGAGGTGCTGTAGCTGTTGGGCAATTAACACCAGGGCCGGGGCGATCGCCTTTAAGATTTGTGGCGTCGAACCGTCGGGCGGAGCTTTTTCGATCAATGCTTGAATCTGTTGATCTAAATCCATCAGTCAGTTCTTTGATATCTAAAATTAAAAATTTCAGGTTAGCAGGTTGGCATCCAAGTATATATTACCCAGCACTGACCATCAGCAGCCAGCCCGCTCATGAATGCAATCAAGGTGTTTGCGTCATTGTAGCCGTTGGGGATGGGCAATAGATATTATTTATTGCGATTAATCTATCTTATGAAGAAGATTTATCGATCGCCCGCTAGGACATTTCAAGCCTTTGGGGGCATTCTTCACCACTCATGAGCGGGCTGGGTGCTGATGGCACACCTTACCCCAGATGGCGACTCAAAGAATTTGTTGGCCCTACTCCTATATATCTATTGTTCATATTTATAGTTGGTCGATCGTCCTTGACGCTACCCATACCTGCCGCTACACCTCGGCCTCATCAGCTACACCCCTAACTTTTTCGTTGTTAAGTGCCCCAGAGTCACCTCAAATGTAACGAAATATTACAAGATGACGCTAAAGCAGCATAGAGGCTTGACAGCAAAGAATTTAGCGGCTAATCTGATATACATACCCGGGTAAGTCAATTCACTGTCATATGCAAGAAAAGCAAAAAGTTACATTGTATCTTCCACCAGAACTGCATCGCCAGCTCAAAATCCGAGCCGCAGTCGAAACTGAACCGATGTCATCAATTGCAGAAAGGGCAATTGTCTTCTACCTAGGAAATCCCGAACTGGTTGACGAAGTAGAAGCCTCCTACGGACAAACCCATCGGGTATACAACTGTCCAGAATGCACGGGTTCAGTAGTAATGCGAGATGGAGAACTGGCATCCGTAACAAGTCAGCCGAGCGTATTGGCTGAACAGGATCTTCCAGTAAAGCAGGTGTCGGGCGTCAGTGCCAGCACCGCCAAACCGGGAGAGGAAGAATTGGTTCCCTGCTAAGAATGCCTTGCTTCCCCAAAAAGCTAAAACTGAAATTTTCAGTAAGAGGGCTAATGGCAGCATTGAGATTCAGCAAAGATAGCACCGTCTCTAGTGGGTCGAGGACTATGCAAGAAGAGATCAGTATTCTAATCCAAGCTCAATATCCTCTGATCTACCTCGTGACATCCGAGGAAGAGCGGTGTGAGCAAGCAATTTCGACAATAGCTCAAGCAAAACCACAGCGACGAGTATTTATCTGGACTGTAACTCACGGCATTGTGGAGTATGGTCAACCCCGCACCACCACCCAACACAACACCGTCTCGCCAGAGGCAGCAATTGAATGGGTGATCAGGCAGCGAGAACCCAACAGTAACGCTAGCATCTACATTTTCAAAGATTTGCATCCTTTTATAGATTCTCCTCCGGTAACAAGGTGGTTGCGCGATGCGATCGCCAACTTCAAAGGAACGCAAAAGACAATTATACTGATGTCTCCTTTGCAGCAAATTCCGATCGAGCTAGAAAAGGAAGTAGTGGTATTAGACTTCGCGTTGCCAGACATGAAAGAACTAAACCAAGTCTTGTCTGGTCAGTTGGAGCAAACGAAATCGCGACGAATTACCACAGAAGGGCGAGAAAAACTTTTAAAAGCAGCCTTGGGATTGACCAAGGACGAAGCTGAAAAAGTTTATCGCAAAGCCCAAGTTTCGACTGGGCGCCTCACAGAAGAAGAAGTAGACATAGTTCTTTCGGAGAAAAAGCAATTAATTCGCCGCAACGGCATTCTAGAGTTCATTGAAGAAGACGAAACCCTGGATGCAGTCGGCGGTTTAGAAGAGCTGAAGCGGTGGCTGAGACAGCGTTCCAACGCCTTTACAGAAAGGGCGAGAGAATACGGTCTGCCCCAACCAAAAGGGATGTTAATTCTCGGCGTACCGGGATGCGGAAAATCGCTGATTGCCAAGACAACCTCCCGCCTATGGGGACTGCCCCTGCTGAGGCTAGATATGGGTAGAGTCTACGACGGCTCGATGGTGGGTCGATCGGAAGCCAACCTCCGCAATGCCCTCAAAACCGCAGAATCCATCTCTCCAGCCCTCCTCTTCATCGACGAACTAGACAAAGCCTTTGCAGGAGGCACTGGTTCTGCCGACTCAGACGGAGGAACATCCAGCCGGATTTTCGGTTCCTTCCTCACTTGGATGCAAGAAAAGACTTCCCCAGTCTTCGTAATGGCAACAGCCAACCGAATCGAGCGGTTGCCGGGAGAATTCTTGAGGAAAGGTCGATTCGACGAACTCTTCTTTGTTGATCTGCCTACCAAAGAAGAACGCCAAGATATATTTAAGATTCACCTGTCAAAGCGCCGTCGGGAAATTACTCGCTTCGATTTAGAGCAACTTTCCAATGTTTCCGAGGGCTTTTCAGGTGCAGAGATTGAGCAAGCGCTAGTAGCCGCAATGTACGAAGCCTTCGCTCAAGATCGAGAGTTTACGCAGCTAGACATCATCGCGGCCATTAAATCCACAATGCCACTGTCTAAAACAATGACCGAACAGGTCACCGCCCTGCGAGATTGGGCTAGACAGCGTGCACGGCCCGCTGCGTCTTCCGTCGCTGAATACCAGCGAATGGAATTCTAAAAGCTTTCTCCTGGTCCAAACAGGAGCAAAGGCTAGCAACAGCTAGCAGTTCGATTCAAGAGCCGCCCAGCGGCACCGTTAAATCCAGACCGTTGTTGTTTCTCTCTCAGTTTTATTAGGAGGAAATCCAATGTCTCACTTTAGCACTCTGCGTACCAAAATCACCGACGCCGAAATCCTGAAAGCTTCCCTGCGTGACTTGGGCATTTCAGTCAAGTCAGAAGCTGATGTTCGTGGCTATAATGGTCAGCGCGTTCGCTCCGACATCGTGGCGATTCTCGAAGGCGAATATGACCTAGGTTGGTCTCGCAATAGCGATGGTTCTTTTGATCTGATTGCCGACCTCTGGGGCGTCGCCAAAAAGCACAATCAAACTGAGTTAATCAACTCCATCAACCAGAAGTACGCAGTTAACAAGACCTTGGCTGCAGTCAAGCAGCGCGGTTTGCAAAATGCCAACGTTAAGCTGGTAGTGCAAAACTAATTGATCTGCATGTTTCCAAGCTCGCGGGTTAACCAAACAAACGGGTTAACCCGTTTTTAGCTAGCTAGGATGTAGAGGGGGGTCTTTGGGCCGCCACATACTTTTTTAGCACCCCCAAGCAGCAGCTTTCAGGTTGAAAGCTGCTGCTTTATGCTTTAATTCTCGGCTACCTAATGCTTGGGGCAATCGTCGATCGTTTGTTGATAAATTTCAAGTATTCGATCGACTTTGCGTTCCCAATCAAAATGCTGCCTGACTCGTTCCCGTCCCGCACAACCCATACTCTGCCGTAATTCTGGTGACTGAGCGAGCTTGAGCATCGCATCTGTCAGTCCTTGGACAAATCCTTCTTTAGAAGTCGGTTCTACTAAAATACCGCAAGTGGAATTCAGATAATCTGCGGGGCCGCCCCAGTTCGTTGCTATGACGGGCAAGCCCACTGCCATTGCCTCCAGCACCACTGCTCCCCCAGGCTCCCGCAAACTCGGGAACACCATTGAATCAGCTTGTTTCATTTTGAGAGCGCACTGCTCCTGAGACAGCCAGCCGCTGAATACAACGCTACTCTCGATACCTAAACGAGCTGTTTGAGCTTCGAGTTCCCCTCGCATCTCCCCATCGCCGATGATTTCCAAAACCGCATCAGTTTGAGTGGCGACAGCGGCGAAGGCTTCCAGCAGCAAGTCTACACCTTTCCAGTCTGCCAGTCGCCCCAAGAAAACAAAGTGAACTTGTTTATTTGGCTCCTTTGATGCGGTCGAGTCCGATCGCCACACCGAGAAATCCACGCCGTTTTCCACAAGTTCAATAATTTTACCACGCACTCCTGATGGAAGTGCCTGCTTCGTGCGATCGTTTGCCACTAACAGCGTCTCGGCTTTGATTTTACCGGGAAAAAGACGATTGAAGAAATCGACAAACTGGTGGCCGATCGCGATTAAAATATCAATCGTAGGATTTTGGCGCGATCGAAAAGCCAGAGGAAATTTAACCGACGTGTTCATCGGCCCGATAACTACCGGCACTCCCAATCCGAACATCAACGAAGGAACTGTTGCCGAGACAGGTGTCGGTTCGTGTACAATATCAATCTCGTGTTCGCTCACCAGCCGCCGGACAATACGACGCTGTAGCACTTGGGTGTACAGGTGAGAGAGCAGCCCAAAAGTAAATTCATTCACTCTTACAGGAATAAATCGCGCGCAATTGTTAAGCAGCCGGTGCAGCCAAGTGTCGGGTACAAAGTGCATTCGATCGCCCTCTTCTGGAAACAGCGTGGTGAGTTCTGCCTGGGTGCGCGCGTGCACCACTAACCATGTCTCTATTTGGCGCGATCGAAGTATCCGGAAGTAGTTGACCGGCAGCAATGACTCGCCGCCGAATTTAGTTGAGGCATTCTGAGCAACAATTAGAATTCGCATAACTTCTTTTGGGCCCAACTGGATTTATATAATTTTAGATTAAATTTGTTCTGTGGAATAACTAAGGAATGAAAAATCAATAACTTGATGAATTATCAGATACAAGGAAGAACAAGGCAACAATGAACAAGGCTAGAGCGCTGAGTTTACCAAAACACCAGAGCAACTTGCAACAGTTTTTTTATTACCGTACACTATTTTACCTTTAAACCCATGTTTTACTCGATTTCAATTGAGTCGGAAATGAAGAAGTTTTATAACTCTTTCTCAGAGAAGGATAAAAGAAGGTATAGCCTTTCTCATAAAGATGAGGTACAATAACAGCAGTGAGTAAGCTGTTGCACATTTAAACTGTGATACAAGCATTGCCCTTATTTTTGATTTTGCGAACCCATTTAATTATTAATTGCCCTTCATTTAAGAGGCGGTGCAATAAATACTCTAACTCTTCAATAGATGCAAAAAGTCGATTGGCAATATATTCTTT
>NZ_JAUBTR010000057.1:0-46056 GCF_036705045.1 Microcoleus sp. BR0-C5 | reverse complement strand
GTAATAAGTGTTGCCGTCAGCTGCCCCAACAAAGGCATCTAAATCGCCGTCGCCGTCAATATCGACAAAGGTGGGGGAGGCGTAACTCCCCACATTGGTGAGTCCGTTGGGGTTAATTTGGGGGGCGGCAAAGGCTGGGGCGTTGGGGGTGCCGGTATTCTGGTAGTAATAAGTGTTGCCGTCAGCTGCCCCAACAAAGGCATCTAAATCGCCGTCGCCGTCAATATCGACAAAGGTGGGGGCGGCGGAATCCCCCACATTGGTGAGGTTGAAGGGGTTGGTGACGGGGGCGGCAAAGTTGGGCATGGTTTTTTAATGGTAATGGGCTGATTTGGATTTTTAGCGATTTCTCAGCGGCTTTCCACAAGGGTTGTTTGAGTGTTTTGGGGCCGCTCTTCCCTAGTTGGGATGAAATTTTATATAATTTCTTCTACTTCCTAATATAGGGGTGGCTGAGGGTTTTGTATAGCTTTTGCTTGGTTGAATTTTTTAACCCTTGATTTGGGGTATGGACGTGAGCTTGAGATCCCCCTAGCCTTAATAAAGGGGGGAACCGGAATTTTTTGAGCTGTCAGGGGCGATCGCAAAGTGAAACGACTTCTTAGCTATTTGAAGCTTTAGTAAAACCGAGAGGCTTTTGTAGCAGCTTAATGGCGATGCGCGAAGATCCTATTCCGGTTAAATAGGGGCGCAAATGTCGATTAAGGAAGGAGAGCATTGGTTCGTTTTCTGCCGCGACTGAAAAAGTACAATTCTCTATTTCACTATCAATTTGCCGTTTAATTGATACGGCTAATAAGGATATTCCTCGACCTAATTTTTGATACTTTGTTCGCACAAATAAGCTGGAGTAGCGAATAGTATCCGGGGCGACGCGATGGGCGATCGTCCAGCCGATAACTTCTCCATTATGGCGCAATCCTAAACTATTGAGCGGTTCGATTCTGGATTCGTCGCTAAAGGGGTTCAATGGGTTGGGATATTCCTGTTGTTGGAGAATGGCTTGGCGCTCCTGCGCGGTTAATTCGCTCCAGGGAAAAACGGTAAATGAATCGGGTAAGGGATATTTGTACAGCCAAGGAGCGAGAGCAATTTTTTTGGTGGTGGTTTTGGCTAATAAAAAGGTGGTTTGAGGGGGGAGCCAGCCCCTATTTTTTAATAGGGTTTCGAGGGCTAGTGCTGTTAATTCACTACTTTTGTAGGAGATTTCGACTCGCTGACACCCAGATTTGATCAGTTCTTTTTCTAAGCAGCTTATCAGGGTTGTGCCGATGCCTTGATGTCGATAATTGGGGACAACAAAGCAGGAGATTATACTGGCATATAAGGATTGCTGCTTCTGCGTATCTGGAATCATTTCTGCAATAACCATTCCTACCATTTGATGGGAAATGGTGGCGGAAATTCCGACAAGTTCGCCGCGTTTAGTTTGGGTTTGCCAGCGTTTTTGCAGGCTGGGAAAGGTGAAGGCATCGTAGGCGGAAATATTGTCGGCGGTGAGGTTGTAAACGGCTTGATATTTGACGGGAGAGCGCCTTTCTTCTGGTTGACGCGGTGGGTTTAGCAAGGTTGGTTTTCCAGAAGTCAGGCTTTCAAGGGCTGTTCTCACTTCGGTATTGTCGGGTTTGAGGCGCAGCGCTGCTCTCAAATAACCTTCAGCTATGACAGTTTCTTTGCGCGAGGCGTGCAACTTTCCGAGGTTGAGATAGGCGAGATAGAAATTCGGATCGAGGCGTACTGTTTCTTCATATCCAGCTTTTGCTGCTGCGATATTCCCTTGCAATAGGTAAGCGCTGGCGAGATTGCAGCGGGTGGCTGCTAGATTAGGATTAATCTGGATGGCGCGTTGGAGTAGGGCGATCGCTTCTGGGATTTTTCCCTGTAATTGTAGGAGATTTCCTAAGTTATTGTAGGCTGGGATATAGTTGCGATCGCGGGAAATGGCTTCTTGAAAATATGCGGCTGCTTCTGCCAATTTTCGTTGTTTTTGTAAGTCCCTGCCGCGATCGAAAGCGGAGGCTGCGGTTTCTGGAGGGGGGCAGCCACGGGGGGCTGCCCCTACGGTTTCGATCATTTCGGTGATTTTGACAGATGTTTCAGGGGGTTGATCAATGCCTGGTCTGATTGATATAATGCTAGAACCAGGGAAAGTAACTAAACGTTCGATTTCGTCGGTTTGAAATCCTAATGCCATTGGCTGCCGCACTCCGGGCAATACAGCAATGTCAAATAATTCTTTGACGACTTCTTCAAATATCAGCGAGTGGACGATGTTGCCTGTGTTTAAATCTATTACCATCAATCCGCATTGAGGTTGTTGCTGTTGGGCGGATAAGCGATCGCTTAATGTCAATCCTTGAAAGTTTTCATGTCTGGGTTTGGAGAGTCCGACGATCGCATAGTTGTTATGAAATGCTAACCCTCTCACAAAACCGGGGCAGAAGGCGATCGCCTGAAATTGTCCATTTTCTACATAGCCTAATTCGCCAGTAGCGGAGTTGAGTACCCACAGTTTATTCTGGTAAAATCGGGGCGAGTGGGGCATGGTTAAGCCGCTACAAATGATTTCGTTGGAACGAATATCGATAATGCAGCCGCCGCCGCCTCGATGCGATCGCCAACCTGCGGGAATATCGGTTTGGGAACAAGCAGTGACGTAAGCGGGTTCCCCGTCTACCATTGCTAATCCGTTGAGGTGGCAGCGATCCTCGGCGGCGAGGGAGGAGATAAAGGGCGGTTGCCAGATGGGGCGAAAACTGTAGTCGCGATCGCGCGTTGCCAGACAGCTAAATTGGGTGTTGACAAATACCCAGTTTTGCGATTTATCTACGATTAGGTCGTGAGTATTGATGTCGCCGGTGGTGTAGCCGATGCTGGGAACGTAGAGTTTATCGTACCCTAAATAATCGCCCACTTCCTCACGGCAAAGGTTGTCAAATTGCCAGATTTGATAAGAGGTACTCATCACGAGGCCTTCTGGGGTGGCAAATAGTCCCATCGGGCGATCGAATTCGCGATCGAAGACTGAAAGTTGGCCGTCAGATTTCAATCCGATCAGGAATAGTCGATTGGTTTGATAGGTGGTGAAGGCGAGGCTGATTTTCTGTGCAGCCAGCCATTCATTAAGGTGTGTTAAGGGGGTAATCTGAACAATAGAACTCATAAATTGGCTTTGTAGTTAGAGATTTTTTAGGTACGTAATTAGGTGGATATATTGTAAGTTTTAAACCCCTGTGGATTTTGCCGATCGCATCCACACGGAGGTTGGCAATCACTGTACGGGTGTGCGGGTAAATGGGCGGATGGTGACGCTGGACTCACTTTTGAAAAATGGCAACATCGTAGAAATCCTAACTCAGAAAAATGGTCATCCGAGTTTGGACTGGGTGAACTTTGGTAACTGTAGTTTAGACTAACTAAAGATGAGAACGGTGGCTTCCAGAAGAACTAGAGCCACCGCGCCAGGAGAGAATGAGGGTGAAAAAGAAAACCTATCCACTCCTTAAATAAACAGTGAACGATTAAAGGACTTTCGTCAAGCAGCATAGGAGTTATTGGTACGAGGCAAGGATGCAACATTTGATCGGTTTGAGTTGAAATTGGTACTCCTACGAAACTGCCTAAACATAGGGGAAAATCCCCCGGTTGGGAAACAGGAAAGATACGTACCAAGGCACCGTGCTATCCCACTGTAAAAAAACGGGTTTCTCGACGCAAAAAGTCTTCAAAATTAGTTATTTAATCTTCTTTATCTTGAGTTTTTGAGCAAAAGCTTGCCGGATATTCAAAGGCGGCTACTTTTAGCTGCAATCATTTTTTAGTCTAAACTACAGTTTGTAATTGTGCTAATTCAAACAGACTCCGTACATCCCGTTCTGTCTCCCTTTGCACACCTCGGAGTAGGTTGCAAAAGCCGCGAATACATGGATTGTCTCTGCGACAAAGCACGTCAAGAAGGCGTACTGCTTGACGAACCAAAAGATGCTGGATATCCGATCGGCTACTGGGCTTTTTTGCGCGAGCCGGACGGTCACACGCTCAAACTATCCTACGGGCAGGAAATCGGATTTACAGTGGAGGATGCTACTTAAAGTTATTATATAGCAATCCTAAATGATTTGCGTAATTATTGTAGGGGCAATCCCACGCCTGGTTGGCCCGATAGATAGGGGTAGGCACGGGGAGTAGGGGTAGCACTACCCCTACAAATTTATCTGAATGATTTAAGATTGCTATAATAAACAAATCGCCCTCCAAAACCGATCGTTTCTCATCTGGAAATAGACTGGAGAATCAAATGACCGCAGCAATCATCGCACCACCCAGAAAAGAATCACCCCTTCTGTTTGAGGGACTCACTTGGAGAGAGTTCAAAGCAGTTGAGCAATTGTTAGACCGTCCTGGATATCGACTTTCTTTCCTGGATGGAATTCTGGAGATTAAACTAATGCCTGGAGAACCCCACGAAACCGTTAAGAAGAGAATTGCCGCATTGGTGGAACTGTACCTGCTGATGGCGGGGTTTGACTTTACTCCAACTGGCTCAATGACGCTAGAAAGTGAAGGGGTAGCCGTTAAGCGAGAGGCGGATGAATCTTATAAACTTGCTCCTGGTAGTAGGCTACCCGATTTGGCGATCGAGGTCGTGTTTTCCAGTGGTGGCATCAACCAACTGGAGGCATACAAGCGGCTGAAGATAAAGGAAGTGTGGTTCTGGGAAGATGGATTGTTAGAGGTTTATCACCTCCGGGGAGAGGGCAATACACTTTATTATGAACAGGTTTCCAGTAGTGAGGAGGTGAAAGGGATCGATTTGGATTTGTTGTTGCGTTGCATCAATATGGTGAATCATGTTGATGCAGTTAAGACTTTTCAACAGGCCCTCCAAAAATAGCTGAAAATAGGGGATTGGGCCTCCCCTGTTACCACCTTTGTTGGCATCTCAATATCGGCAAAAAGCAATGGGGAATGGCAATGATGCAAGTTGTAATTGTAGGATCGGGGCCAACTGGTGCGGCACTTGCCTTGCTGCTGGTGAAACGAGGTATTGCTGTTACCTTGGTTGAGGCTGCAAAAGATGCCTACCGAGTGTTTCGCGGTGAAGGGTTAATGCCCAGCGGATTGGATGCGATCGCCCAAATGGGCTTATCCACTATGCTAGAAGGTGTTCCACACCGACAAATTGATGCCTGGGAGTTCATTGTGGGCGATCGGCAACTCTTTCGAGTTGATGAGCCAATGGGGTCAAATCGACCTTGTACGCTGGTATCGCAACCCCCTTTGCTAGAAACACTAATTTCAGAAGCTCAGTTGCATCCAGAATTTGAATTTATCTCAGGTGTTCCCGTAAAAGATTTACTGTACAGCAACGATCGCATTGCGGGTGTAAAGCTAGGAGATGGGCGAGAGATTCCTGCTGCACTTGTCATCGGTACAGATGGTAGAAACTCGGTGGTACGACAGCGTGCAGAATTAGAGTTAGTAAAACAGCAGAATAGTATAGATGTTCTCTGGTTTAAACTTGCCGCTCATCCTCAGTTTGTGGCGGATAATGTATTTTATTCCATCCTGAATGGCGGTAGCGGATTCAGTGTTTTTCATGGGGCAGAATCAGGAAAACTTCATCTGGCTTGGGTGCTATCGGCCGATGACAAAACCGATCGGAAACACACAGATTGGGCAGAAACTTTCGCATCGCTATCTCCTGGGTGGATGGCAGAACATTTCCGCAACTGTGCCGATACGATCGAATCTCCGATGCGATTATCTGTTGTGGTTGGTCGCTGTCCGCGCTGGCATCGACCAGGAATCATACTTTTGGGGGATGCGGCACATCCGATGTCTCCGGTTCGCGCTCAAGGAATTAACATGGCGTTCCGCGATGTAATTGTTGCCGCCAATCACCTTGTACCTTTATTGAAAGCAGGGGCTAATTACGAGGATATTGACTTAGCATTATCGCGGATTCAGGCAGAACGCGAACCGGAAATTATTCGCGCCCAACAACTTCAAGCACAAGAAGCGTGGAAAGGCGAACAACTGCGAAAAAATGGATTATTGCGTTTATTGATGATGCAAACGGCTCCGTTTTTGGGTGAAAAAATTAAACAATTTTGGGTAAAAGGACAGTATGAATTGCGCCAAGGAGTAACGCAGGTAAAATTGGTTGTGTGAAAAGAGGAAATTCAAAGTTAGGAGAAAATTGTATGCGATCGACAACTATCAAAGGACCGATCGGCACTATTCACATCATCGAAGCCAGCCCCCCTGTCACTGCTGGGGAGTCCGAACCGCTGCCGGTGGTGTTCCTGCACGGTATGGCGGTTTCTGCGAACCTCTGGGATGCCCAGCTTGCCCATGTCGCCCTTACCCGACGCGCGATCGCCCTTGATATGCGGGGACACGGTGATTCTGCACCGCCGGAGGACGGCAACTATGCGCCCGTTTCCTGTGCAGCGGATGTTTTGGCGGTACTGGATGGGCTGGGACTCGATCGAGTGGCGATCGTCGGGCACAGTTTCGGTGCTTGTATTGCCCTCGCCACAGCAGCCAGCGCACCGCACCGCATCGCGCAGTTGATCCTGGCAGACGCACCTGGAGACTTTACCAAGGTTCCTGCAGAGGTGTACGAACTGATCGTCCCCTTCCAGAGGACTCTGGAGACGGAGGATTGGCGGGCTGCCGTGGAAACCAGCTTTAACGAGGCGCTGACAGGAAGCACGGCCCCTACGCGCGATCGGATACTCGCTTGCTTGGCGGCGACTCCACAGGATTGCCTGTCTGGAATGTATCGCGCGATGTTTGCCTTTGAAGCCGTTGATGCTCTCGATCGCTACCTTGCAGCCTCTGGAACACGAGCCCACGCCATTATTGCTCCCTCAAACACTTTTCCCTTCAGCCTCCACATCCTCCGTCCCACACTGACGACAACTACGATCCCCGATACTGGACACTGGCTAATGCTGGATGCGCCAGAGGCCTTTGCTAAGGAACTGGATATTTGTTTGGGAAAAGAATCGATATGAATGACTCCTCCCTAAGTAGCTACAAACAGCAAATTCTTAATGACTTTAACAACCGTCAAAACTACGAGACTGATCTTCATATACGGGCTGCAAACCGATTAGTCGAGTTGGCAGAAATACAACCCGGTCAGCAAGTTTTAGATGTCGCTACTGGAACAGGTTTAGCGGCGATTGCTGCGGCTTTTGCTGTTGGTTCCACAGGTCGTGTTTTGGGAACTGACTTTGCTTCGGGAATGCTGCTGCAAGCCGAGCAGAAAGTCGCTGTTTCGGGACTCACGAATATCAGGTTTGAGAAAGTGGATGCAGACGAGCAAGAGTTCCAGGAAAGCCAATTTGATGTTATTTTGTGTTCGTCGGCGATCGTCTACTTCACAGATATTCCGACATCGCTGCGTCGATGGCACAATGCTCTGAAACCAAGAGGGTTACTTGCATTTTCCTGTCTGGCAGAAACCTCGCCTACCGCGTCTGTCTTGTTTCGGAAAGTAGTACAAAGATACGGTATTGCTATCCCGAATCCCAATGAGTTACTGGGAACGCCGCAGAGGTGTTGCCAAATGCTTGACAATATCGGCTTTGAAGACATCGAAATCACGACTGAGCAATTTGGCTTCTACTTGCAAGATGCGGAAGCTGCGTGGACTGGCAATGCCAAGAGTGCATTCGGGCTTCAAAATGTGAAATGGTCAGATGAACAGTGGCAGCAGTGCAAGCTGGAATATTTTACAGAAATAAATGAAGCTTCAACCGCAGCAGGTTATTGGAACGATATCACAATGTTCTTTGTCAGAGCCCATAAATCTGGTCAAGTCGATGCACTCCTTACTTAACAAATCTTTTGTCTGTCAAAGTATGCAGCATATTCACATCGCTAAAATTTCCGAGTTTGATGAGGGATTAATTCTCCATTTAATTGAGGAAAGTCTGTCCCAAGGTTTTCAGTTTGTGGAAAGACTGGTTCGAGATTATCGTAATGGTTATAACTGCTTCGACAAGGTGGGTGAAGCTTTATTTATAGCGTTATCGCAGGAAAGAGCGATCGAAATTTGCGGCTTGAATCGAGATCCTTATTTCAACGATCCAAAAGTTGGACGATTGCGGCATTTGTATGTTGAGTCAGTTTGGCGGGAAAAGGGGGTGGGGCGTTTATTGGTCGATCGGCTGATTTACGAAGCCAGTCAGCATTATCAGTTATTGACGTTGCGAACAGATACGCCAGCAGCCGACAGGTTTTATCAAAAATTGGGATTCAAGACTCAGGGCAATTGGCAGCATACGACGCATCATTTACAATTGAGCGAGATAGACTGTGCGTGACTTTTAGTTTTACCAAAATTCATCGAGAGTTAAGTTGTGGGGGTTTGTGAGGATGAAGGCGTTGTTATCTTTGATTAAGTCACCGCTACAGAGAATCGGTAAGCGTTCTTGATAAGCTTTAATCGCCAGGATATAATCTTTGTCTGCGAGAGAGGTTTGAATTTTCCGCAATTTGTCAGCTACAAGGCCGAGGAGAGTTATTTCGCCACTTAATTTTTGGGTATTTGGGGTATGAATTTGCATAACAATTCCCTGAATTATCGTGTTGGGAATGCTGGTAAGTAGTTCGCTTAAAATTTCAATTTGAGGGCGATTTTCTGCGTTTTCTAGGGTTTGGATTGCCTCGCGGATGCGGGCTGCATAATCTCCCAGGTTTTCCCGGTTAGGTAGCAATATTTCAAATTCTTCTGCATCGGCTGTTGGTTTGTGCCAAAGTGTGGCATTATCTAAGAAAGGTTGGTCTTCATGCCAGCCGTGAGTTTGTAAGTAATTTCTCAGTTGATTTAGCTTGATTGTTTCGAGAGTTTTGCTATCTTTTACGGTGACTTTCATGGTTGAACTCCTTGGCTAATTCTCTCCATAATTGACTGAAGGGCGGCGACTGTAAATTGGTTGGTTTTGGGGATGGTGACGTTGACAGAGTTTGTGTTTGGTGTTTCTCGGTTTCCCCGCAGCGAGATCCAATATCCGCAGCCTCTGATGCAGAGTTCTGTTTCGGACTGGGTTAACCAGTCTTCGGGTGTTTCGGGGATTAAAACGACAACTAAAATTCGGGGAATGGCGAAGTTATCCATTCTTAAGTCGTCGTAGTTTTTGAGCTTGAGGGGGTAGCGGATGGAGGTATCGTCTTGGATATCTCTTGATGTAGATTTTAACTGCAATTCTAAGCGAGGTGCTCTGATGGGGCCTGTCCCGCCTTTCGCAGCTACTCCCCAATCCACGCTATCATCGTCTACGAATGGTTTGTAGAGGGAATAGCCGGCAACTGTGGTGACAGCTTGCAGGTAGATGTTGCTGAATTGTTCTTTTTGTTGGTTGATGTCCACTTTTTACGTAGCGATTATTCTTGTTAACCTGTTTGGTTTTAACTATGTAGATAAAATTACATCATGTTGGTTATGGTTTCCTTGATTTGTATCGGTTGGTTGGTGACAATGGAGTAGAGAACATCGGGGTCTAAATCGGCTCCATTTTCCCAGTAAATTGTCCCCCATTCTGGATTTAGTTTGACTTGGTTAAAGTAAGTCAAGTCTTGCAGGGGGGCGAAGATTCCGGTAAATTCGATTAATTGGCTAATGTCAACTACTCCCTCTTGGTTATCTTCAAATTTGAGGTAAAGTTGATAGTTTTCTAATGGTTGAACTGAGCTAATATCTTTGAGCATTGTTTATTCCAAAGGGGCAATAGGTTCTAATGGTGTTTGGAGTCTGGCAAGTTGCCAGTTTTGCATGAGCTCTGTTTGATGAAGGGCAGCCCACTCTACAACTAATCCTAAGATGCGAGGGGAAAGTGTGCCTTCTAGGATTGAGAGGGTTTCGATATCAATGATGGCTTTTTGTTCATTGTAGCGGGCATGAAAGTGCGGGGGCGGGTGGTCGTTATAGTACATCGTGATGATGATGCCTAAAAATCGGCTGAGCTCTGGCATTAGATTGTCTGCTCTACAATTCTTTCGGCTTTTTTTCCCAGGTTTCGTAAGCTGTTACGCATTTAAAATAGTATTGTAGGGTGCGTCAGCCCTTTCTCGTTTCCCTTGTAAGCGTAAGTGTTTTAGCTGACGCACCCTACAGACCTCGTTAGTGGTTTAAATGCGTAACAGCTTAAGACTAAATCTGCTCAATACATTGTTTAATATTGCTTAAAACGTGCGTTTTGGTTCCAATTATACTAAAAAATCCACCTCGCTATCTGCTGTTGCTTCACCCCTGGCAACCGAACCAAAAACGCGCACATTTAACGCGCCTGGGTGAGTAGCAATTATCAGGATATCGGAGGGCTTGGACTTCAGCAATTCCTCACTTCCCATAACTCCACCCCCGCAGATTTTCCCGAATCCTCGCCTCTAACTTGGCACTCTCGGCAAATTGCCTCTCCCACTTCGCCGTCAAATGCAGCATCTTCTCGTCCAAACCCTCTTCCTTCTCCTCCTCCTCCGCCTCCGCCCCCACATACCTCTCAGGAGTTAAAACATAACACTTACCGTTTTGGTTTTTTGTGGCCTTTTGACTCCGCACCAGTGTTACAAGTCTTCTGGAAAGTACATTTGCAGCAAATCTGCCCCGCCCTAACCCAACTAGCCTAACTTCTCCAGAACTTAGGTAAAAAGCACCTAAAGTATGATGCGAAACTCGGGCAATACTCTTATTCTATAAATCCATCGGGCATTAAACCGATATCCACAACCGCCAAGATTTAGTGCCAAAAATTAAATCTTTCCGGCGAAAAGTTGCTATTTAATGAATAAGACTTTACAATCCAGCAAGGTCAATGAAACTCTCAATGAGAAGTGCTGCAAGCACTAACCCGAAATGGGTCGCAAGTGCCAAAAAGCAGCAAAAGCTACATTTTTTAACTCTTTCAACAGCAAAGCATTGGCAAAAAACCCAGGGATCGACGGTTGGCATCTTGGAACGAATGCTTTGCTCGCAATACTACAAATGTATCAAAACTTGTCAGCCAAATTTAGTCCTAACAGATGCCTAGCTGTAACTCTTGCTGCGTAAGGTTTCAGTTTCTAATTAGGCTCGTTTTATTGTCTTTAACTACTTGAGTGAGGATTTGCCCGCATGGTTTCGATTTCTACAACTCAATCCGATGTGCTACCTTTGTCTTCGCCAACCCCAGTTGCTGCAACCCAAAGCAGCGTGGCTGCTGCAACTGGGGTGTGCGTGACGGTTCACGGTCACTTTTACCAGCCGCCTCGGGAAAACCCTTATCTGGACGCGATCGAACGCCAAGCCAGCGCCTCTCCAGCCCACGACTGGAACGAACGCATTGACAACGAGTGCTACCGCCCGAACGCCTTTGCCCGCATACTTAACGATCGCGGCGAAGTCGCGGGGATCGTCAACAACTACGAGTATATGAGCTTCAATATCGGGCCGACCCTGATGAGCTGGCTGGAACGCTATGACCCGGAAGTCTACCAGCGGATTCTGGAGGCCGATCGCAAAAGCTGTCAGCGGCTCAACGGTCACGGCAACGCGATCGCCCAAGTCTACAATCACATCATCATGCCGCTGGCTAACGAGCGAGACAAATACACCCAAATTCGCTGGGGGATCGCAGATTTTCGCTCCCGGTTCGATCGCGATCCCGAAGGAATGTGGCTCGCCGAAACCGCCGTAGACTACGCCACCCTCGAAGTTTTGGTCGCTGAAGGCATCCGCTTCATTGTCTTAGCCCCCTCCCAAGCCGAACGCTGCCGCCCGCTAATCGGGCAAAACCACGAAGGGGAACCAGGGCACAATTCCGAATGGCACGAAGTCGGCGGTGGTCAAATCGATCCGACTCGCCCGTACCGCTGCTATTTGAAACCAGAAATGCGGTTGATGGCTGACCACCAACTCTCGCCACTGAGCACTCACCATTTTGGCCGCCAGCACTCCCAAAATTCTGCTGCCCCACCTGCCAACACTCCCTACATTGATATCTTTTTCTACGACGGCCCGATCTCGCGGGATATGGGATTCAATGACGTTCTCAGCAGCAGCCACCACTTGGTGGGGCGCTTGGGTCAAGCAGTGCGGGGAGACCACCGACCGGCTCAATTAATCTGCGTGGCGACGGACGGCGAAACTTTCGGTCACCACAAACACAGTACCGAAAAATGCCTCGCTTACGCCTTCACAGAAGAGTTTCCCCGCCGCGGCTGGACGGTGACGAATTTTGCTCATTATTTAAGTCAAAATCCGAGCGCTTGGGAAGTGGAACTCAAACCCGTGACGGCCTGGAGTTGCTCTCACGGGGTCGATCGCTGGCAAGATGATTGCGGCTGCGGTGGCGGCGGCGGATGGCACCTCAAATGGCGCCGCCCTCTGCGGGATACTCTGAATTGGCTGCGCGATCGACTGATTCCGATTTACGAAGAAGCGGGGCGCAAGCTGTTTTGCGATCCCTGGAAGGCCAGAGATGAATATATTGAGGTCATCCGCGATCGATCGCCCACTAACGTTGACAGTTTCCTCCAACGCCATCAAGTGCGCCCCCTCGATGCCGGAGAACAAGTGGACGCCCTGCGACTGCTGGAAATGCAGCGCCACACCCTGTTAATGTTCACTAGCTGCGGCTGGTTTTTTGAAGAAATCTCGCGGCCAGAAGGCGTGCAAATTCTGCGCTACGCGGCCCGGGCGCTGGAATTGGCGGGCGAAGTTACCGGCATCCAGCTAGAAAAGGATTTTGTCGCTCAACTAGCCCTCGTACCCAGCAACGTTGAGTATTTCCAAACAGGAGCCGAAGTTTACCGCAAACTGGTGGTGACAGCCCAAATTAGTCTCAAACAAGTGGCAGCCCACTACGCGATCAGTTCTCTCTTTGCCAAATATCCCCGCGAACAGCGAGTTTACTGCTATCAGGCCCTGCAGGAAGATTTCCAAATTCAGCGCATGGGCTCGATGACTCTGGCTGTGGGTCAATTGCAGTTAACCTCGGAAATTACGCGGGAAAAAGAGGTTTTTGTGTTTGCTGCGTTGCACCTCGGCGGCTGGGACTTCCACTGCTGCATTCAGCCTTTTGGCAGCCGCCGATCGTACACTATGCTCAAAGAGCGGTTGTTTGGAGTTATGCAAGAAGCTTCGGCAGCCCACGCCATTCTGGAAATGGTTCGCCTGTTTGGGGATCAGTCGTTTAGCTTGCGGGATTTATTCGCTGAGGAACGCCACCGGATCGTGCAGTTGCTGAGTCAGGAAAACTTGACTCGGTTGGATCAGCTTTACACTCAGGTTTACCGCGAAAATTACGGGGTGATGATGGCGTTCCACCGAGACGAGTTGCAGGTGCCGGTAGAGTTGCAGGTGGCTGCTGAGGTGGCTTTGGGACATCGCTGTTTGACGGCGGCCAAGGCCCTGGAAGTGGAAACGGAGGATGTGGAACCCCTGCTGGCCGAAATTGAGGCGATCGCCACTGAAAGCGGCCATCTCCGCTGTCGGTTGAACGTTCCCGAAGTCAAACAAATTTTGGAAAAGATGATTTGGCGATCGCTAGACGCGCTGCTGCAAGCAGGATCGGGGGCGGAGGATCTCTCGCCTGTCCAGTTAGAAGCTGATATCCGCACGATCGAGCGTTTGATTGCTGTGGGCGATCGGCTGAGTCTGGGTTTGTGTTTGGACAAATCGCAGGAACTGTATTTCGATTCTCTGTACAGTCAAATTGTGCCTCTGTGTTTGGGCTGGCTGCAACTGCAAGATGCCTCGGCGGGCGAGAGTGTGGTCGCTGCCGTTGCCTTGGGGATTGCAGGTTCCGGCGCCGGCTGGGACTTGTCTTCGATCCGGCAGTTGCTGGAGTTGGGTCAAACCTTGGCCGTTGATGTTGAGTGTTGGTTAAATCAGTTAAGTAAATAGTTTCCTGATTAGCCTGCATCAATTCCCGCCCTTGAGAATCCACCCGATCGAGCTTTAAAGGCCGATCGGGCCTGCGGGTTCAACCGAGAATCATCAACATTTCGGCTGACGTGGATCGCGGCTGGAGCTCGAAGCAGCGACAGGGAACCGCCAACTTTGTTTAAGTTTTCGCTCTACTTGTGGGAAGATAAGAAGACTGTCGGCAAAGCGTACAAGTGTTAAGCACCCGTAGGCTTTGCAGAGTTTTGAAGAGAGAACACTAAATATAAGTCTATGAAAGTTGGCGATCGCGTTTGCATTAAAAACTCTGTTGTTGTCTACCACCACCCTCAAAATCGCAGTCAACCATTTGATATTAAGGGTATGGAAGGAGAAGTCGTGGCGATCGTTCACGAATGGCATGGCCGACCTGTCAGTGCTAATTGGCCGGTTCTAGTTCAGTTTGACAAAAAATTTCGAGCTCACCTGAAAGAGGATGAGGTCGAATTGATATCCTCGGAAGTATAGCTGTCTCAAAAAAAAGTTGAAGCCGGAGGTCATATAACTATTGTAGAGTTTGTAGTGAGGAGTTCAGTTTTTTCTGTGGCTTTTAGTCGATCGGCAGAACTAAATTCCTTACTACAAACCATCTTGTTTGTTTCATCCTTAATTTTTCGACCGTCCGCGGCTGAACCAACCTAAAATATTCCAATCTCCCTGCATTTTCTGCAATTCCTGCTGATGCTGCTTGGCTGTAGCGTAATACCACTGGCAGTGAAGTTCTAGTTCTTGACGGTACTTAATTTCATCGTAAAACTCGCGGACTATTTGGTGTCTCTGAAAAATTTCGGCCGCGGGAGTCGGTTCTGGGGCAATGTTTTGCAACTCGTGGGGCAGCATGATTGTTTGGGGGCGACTGTGGCTAATATTTGCTGTAATGACTTTAAGCTAACACACAGAATCATAGGATTTTAGATTTTAGATTTTAGATTTTAGATTTTAGATTTTAAATCGTATCCGTTTGATGCAGAATTTTATCTGATGAATTTTTTTATGGGCAGGTTAGCCTACATATTTGATAAGTATAGGCAAATTATCTAAACCCGCCCCGCCCCTACAATTGGGATGCAACCTGATTTGATATTAGTTTAAATTCTTCAATCTAAAATCCAAAATTTAAAATCTAAAATTCTGTTAAAGCCATCCCCGCAGCCGATAAACGATTAAGCCGATGTATTCTTTCAAAGCTTTAGTGGACTGGTTTAACTGATAGGTATCCGGCAATAAATCCAAGGCGACTGCTTGCCAATTGCTTTGGGATGCTGCAATATCCTGCTGTGTGATCTGAAAGTCTGTTGGTGCCGCAATAGCTTTTATTCCCTGACGCTTGAAAATTAAGAGTGATCGAGTCATGTGCATCGCCGATGTCACTAGCAAAACCGGCCCTTTTATAGCTTTAGCATCTAAAATTTTCCGCACGTTGACGGCATTTTGATAGGTGTTGTGTGAATCGGGGTCTTGCAGAATTGCTGATGACGGTACGCCGATTGTTTGGGCAATTTCTGCCATGTCGGCCGATTCTGGAGGCCCGCCACCTTTCCAATCTACTCTACCGCCGCTGAGAATTAGCAGGGAAGCTTTGCCTTGCTTGTAAAGTCGGGAACCGTAGATTATTCGATCGCCCGCTTCCGCTAATTCTACCCAAGGACGGGGAGGTAAAGCTGCTTTGACACCGCCGCCCAAGACGATAATCGCTTCAGCTTGGGGGAGTTCGGCGGTTGGTAAGTTTTGCCATTCGAGCGATCGAACTAACGATTTTGAAACCCAACCGCTACTTCCGAGGAGTAAAATAATTAGAGCCCCAGCAATTGGCGCAGCCGCCCATTTCGGACGCTTCCAAAGTGTGATTAAAGCCGCCATCATTAACAGGCAACTCAACCCCAAAGGATAAATAAACAGCGGCAGGAGTTTCGAGAGAAATACAAACATTAAGCAAGTAATTCAAATGGCTCGTTAGCGGTAATGGGTAATTGGAAATGAACGATCGTTAGTCGTTAATCTGTAATTAGTAATTTAAGTGCCGGGAGTGGTTAATTTTTAGTAGAGAGTTGTGAATTATAAACTCTTTAACTTAAAGCTTACAACTCAATACTCAAAACTATTTTCGGTGCTAGCGACGATCCTCGGGTCCAGATAACCAGCCAAAGAATGTAGCAGCATCACCCCTAGAGGTTTTGCTATATTTATGACCGTCCCTTTGCACTACTTCTTTGTTGAGGATAGCATCCGAGGTTTTGTCCTTGGGATTTATATTCGGGTTGAGTAGTAATTCGTTGTGCCACCAAGCGACAATTAAACCTGCCGCCACGCCACCGATGACACCCAAGCCGAGACTCAGGGGCAGCGTACATCCTACTAAGCGAAACCCAACGGTAAACAACACAAACCATATCAGCGCGGGGCTAAACCCCTTGGAGTCTCCGGTAAATTTTGGCATAAGCTGCAAGTTGTGTTTGTAATAACACAGAAAGATATTTACAATATTAGCAGACAATCAAATTGGGAAGGGCGATCGATCTGCAACTACTCCCTACAAATCAAGTTTAATTGTACCTCTAAGTCTTGCGCGGTATGTACAATGTTTACAGAAATTTGCTCTAATTCTGTAAAAGGTTCAAAAGCTGCTTGCTGCGAACTCAATAGTTCTGCCGTCGCGTCCGTAATATCGCCCCGGCGCTGTTGCAGCCGTTCTCGCAATACTTCAATTGGTGCGGTGCAGTAAATGATTTGTAGGGGCAAGCCGTGGGATTGAGCCTGATTAATCGCATCCGTTCTCCAGTTTTGGCGATCGAACTTTGCATCTAAAATCACATCCCAACCTCGGTCAGCCAGAATTATCCCCAGCTCTAACAATCTACCATAAGTGTGGGCAGTCATTTCATCTGAGTATAAATCTTGCCCCCCGCGTTCATTTAAAGAAATTCCCCCTAAATGTTTGCGAACAGCATCGGATCGAATATGAATTGCCCCAGTGCGGCGAGCCAAATATCTAGCCGCTGTACTCTTCCCGGAACCAGACAGACCAGACATTAAAATTAACTTCCCTCGGTGCGTTTTTGTGTATTCCCAAGCTAATTTATAGTAATGAGCTGCTGTCTGTAAAATCTGTGCTTTTTCAGCAGTTGGAATCGAAGTATCGTCCAACATTAACGAAGTTACTTTTGCTCTAACATAAGCTTGACGGCTCAAATACAGCGGTAGCAGTTGCACTCCTTCCCAATCGCCTGTTTGTTCGATGTAAGTATTGAGAAAAATATTGCCTAAATCTCTGCGCCCCCGCGATTCCAAATCCATTACTGTAAAAGCGACATCGTACATGACATCAACAAAGCGGAAAGGCTCGTTAAATTCAATGCAGTCGAACAGTAATATTTTATCTTGCCACAATGCTATATTCCGCAAGTGCAAATCTCCGTGACACTCGCGAATTTTATCAGTGACTATCCGCAGGTTAAATAAATCTTGATTTTCCGCAAAAAACCCATCCGTATAATCTTTAGTTTCCTGATATTGTGTCTGAGTCTGCGGCCCGCCGATATATTTTTGCGAAATCAGGTAATTGTTGTCTATTGCGGCACGAATCTGACTGACTTCGCCAAATGTGCGAATGTAGCTATTACTAATTGCCGTGCTGTGAAACTTGGCAACTTCGCGCCCTAAATCTGCCATAAGTTGCTCGGTCAAATGTCCGCATTCCAACAAACTGATAAACAGCGAATCTTGAGGAAATTCCCTCATTTTCAGCGCGTATTCTACAGTAACTTCAGCCGGAGTTATAGCAGGTGAACTGCTGCCAAATTTAAACGAATCGCCAGTCACAACAATTGGCAATACTTCTAGATAAATTTCCGGTGCTGTGCGCTGGTTCATCAGCAATTCTTGAGTGCAGAAATGCTGCCGTTTCTCCAAGCTTGAATAGTCCAAAAAGCCAAAATTTACTGGTTTCTTGATTTTGTAAGTATAATCTCCTGTCAGCAGGACAAAGGAAGCGTGAGTCTGAATTAGCTGCACTGGTTCTGTCACGCCGTGCGGGTAAAACCCGGGCTGCAACATTTGCTGAATCAGAGGTGGGAGACAAGTCATAGCGATTTTGGATTTTGGATTTTGGATTAAATCGATTTGGGATTGGGGATTTAGATAAAGATAACTTAAAAAAAATAGATGTGGACTTGAAGTCGATTTATTATAAAGTTGATAATTAGTGTAAACCAAAAATTACTGATGACAGAAAACAATCAAGATTCTCGCTCCGTGGATGTGTTTGGCGTGGGAAATGCCCTGGTAGACATCCTAGCATTAGTAGAAGATGAATTTGTACTCGGCCACGGGCTGAATCGCGGCGGGATGACGCTGATGAATTCGGAGACGCAGGGGGGGATTTTGCACGATTTAGAGCACAATTCGCTACAAATGCGATCGGGGGGTTCGGCGGCAAATACGATGATTGGTTTGGCTCAGAGTGGCGGTAAAGCCTATTATTCGGGGAAGGTTGCTAAGGATACTAACGGCGAATTTTATCGGCAAGATTTGCTGGCGGCGGGGATTGATTTTAACGTGCATCCTGCTGCTGAGTCGAACGGGCCTACGGGTACTTGTGTAGTGCTGACTACGCCGGATGCGGAACGCACGATGTGTACTAATTTGGGTGTTTCTACTACTCTGGCGGCGACTGATATTGATGTCGATCGACTGGCTCACTGCAAGTACAGTTATGTTGAGGGCTATCTTTGGGATGCTCCGGAGCCGAGAAAGGCTAGCATTGAGACGATGGAACAGTCTAAGCGTCTGGGTGTGAAGGTGGCTTTTACTTTTTCGGATGGCTTTTTAGTTGATCGATTTGCTGATGATTTTCACAAGGTGGTTTCGGAATATTGCGATGTAATTTTTTGCAATGCTGATGAAGTTCGGAGCTTTTTTAAGGAGGAATCTCTGGAAGAGTGCGCTCGGAAAATGAGCGAGATTTCGGATTTGGCTTTTATCACTAATGGGGATAAAGGCTGCATGGTGGTGGAGAACAAACAGATTGTTGATGTGGCTGGATTTCCCGTAAAGGCGATCGATACTGTGGGTGCTGGGGATGCTTTCGCGGGTGGTGTTTTGTTTGGAATTACTAATGGTTTGAGTTCTGCACAAGCGGCTCGTTGGGGCAATTATTTGGCTTCTAGGGTGGTGCAGATTCATGGGCCTCGGCTTGAGGGTTCTCAGGCTCATCTTTTGAGTCAGGTGATTTCTGGTTAGGATTTGAAAGGAGCGATCGCACTTTTTGTGTTAAGGGCGATCGCTCTTTTGAACTGCAGAGAACTCACAGGCGGGACGCCCGTGCCACAATGGATGCTGATGGCGGAAAGGGCGATCGCACATAAGCCAATTCAAGGTATCTGGAAAACAGATTTATGGCGGAAGTAGCGATAAATATCTTTCCGGTGGAGAACCCTCACAAAAGTAATAGTCTCGCCATCAAAATAAAAACCTATTCGATAGTCGCCAACCCGAAGCCGATAGGCATTGTCATCGCCTTTTAATTTTTTTAAGTTAATAATTGTCTGTAAATCAGTAACATTGGGAATTTCCTGAAAAACGATCGCTTTGACTTGCTCAAAGACAGGCGCACTTTTAATAGCTTTTAAATCCTTTAAAAAACTGGGCAAATATTCTACTTTCATTCTTTATCAAGTTCGGCAAGTGCTTCTTGTAAACTTAACGGCTTTTCATCTTTTACTTGGCGCATAGCCTGGAGAAGTCCTCTATCTTCGATCGCCTCCAGGAGATACTCATAGTCGGTATAGTTGAGAATGACTTGACTGATGTTGCCTTCGGTATCGAATATTAATTCTTTGGCAAGTGGATAGTCTTCTATTTTCATAGATTTTGATGTATTGATGGGTGGGGAGGGAATGATGCTTCTATTTTAACAGCGCGCTTCTAAGTCGGGACGGACAACCCAATACTGGCGCCAGCGTTTTTAAATGATTTGGATGATCCTGATTAAACTGTACCTCCGAAAGCTTTGATAATTCTATGCAAAGGTCGATCGCACTTTTTTGATAAAGGGCGATCGCCTACGGGATAGCTGCGCTCGCGCGTACTTTTGAACCGAGAACTCACAGGCGGGACGCCCGTGCCACAATGGATGCTGATTGCAGAAAGGACGATCGCCCTTTCCGCCCGTCGCCGACTTGTGCCTCTGTAGGATGAGCCATAATAAACTAAGCTACAACTCTTGTAGTGCGATCGATTAATCAGCAACTATCGGACACCTTGATTTATGCTAATTCAGAAAATCGTTCAAGAATTACAAGACATCCCGGAAGATAAACTCGCAGAAATCTATGATTTGATTCACTACTTTTGCCTCGGATTAAGACGAGAATGCCCACAGCCACGCACCCCTGGTTTACTGACAGGACAACTCGGTGATGCTTTTTTTTAGCCGCTACCATTCGAGGAACTCGAACAATGGGAATAAGCTACCTTATCGACACCCATATTCTGCTGTGGTGGCTTTTTGACAACCTCAAACTCAATGCCAAATGCCGCGATATCATTCGCAACCCCGATTTTAATATCTTTGTTAGCACTGTTTGGGCCTGGGAAATAGCCACCCAATATCGAATCGGTAAACTTCCCGAAGCCAAACAGATTGTGGAGGAATATTCGCAAATCCTCCACCGATCCCAATTTAGGGAATTAGCTATAACTTCAGCCCATGCCCTCCGCGCTGGCAGTCTGCCCATTGCCCACCGCGACCCTTTTGACCGGATGATTATGGCACAAGCTGAACTCGAAAATTTGCCTGCTATTACCTACGACACAGCTTTTTATACGGGGCTGATTCAAGTTATCCCCACCCCTTAATCAAGAGCGTGAGCATGGGAAGGTCGATCGCTCTTTTGAACCGCAGATATACGCTGATGGACGCGGATGAGGGAAAGGGCGATTCCCTACGGGATAGCTACAGCGCGTACTCAGGTAGCAGTTGAACAATAAAACCTAAATCTAGGTTGTTTAATCGTTGATTTTTGTCATTTTTGCAAAATATACTGACTGATAGTTTGAGTTCTTGAAAAGCTTCTATAGCGCTCGGCACATCCACTCTTGACAAAATAAATTAGTTTAGCTAAGATAGAATTTAGTTAAAATTGCCAAATATAGCAGATGCACATAATCAGCTATCGGCGAGTGCGTGAATATAGCGAAAGTCATGCTGATTGTCGGGAAGTCTTGGATAACTGGTTTAAAATTGCTACAAAAGCCAAATGGTCAAATTTAGTTGAGGTGCAATCTGTTTTTCCTAAAGCAGAAGCAGTTGGAGGTTTTACCGTTTTCAACATCAAAGGCAACAATTATAGATTAATAGTTAGTATCGATTATGAAAGCCAATTGATTTATATCAAATACATTCTTACTCATGCTGAGTATGATAAGGAGAACTGGAAAAATGACCCTTATTTTTAATCCAGATAAATACACAGAGTTATTGTCTCAGTATCAGCCGAAAATCATTAGAACAGAAGTTGAGAATGAAAAGGCTTTGGCTATTGTGGAAGAGTTAATGCACCGTCGCGATCGCACTCCTGAAGAAGATGAGTTATATGAATTGTTGATTGCATTGATTGAAAAATTTGAGCAAGAATATTATGCACCGGGAGTCACAGCTACCCCTAATTCATTGTTGCTATTTTTGATGGAACAGCGCTCGCTAAAACCTGCGGATTTGGTGGGAATTGTTGGATCTGAAGAAGGAGTGTATGCTTTGGTTAATGGTGAGCGAGAGATCGGCAAAGAGCAGGCTGTGATTCTTGGTAGTTTTTTTTATGTAGAGCCGAGTTTGTTTGCTCATTAATAGCTTTTTAATGGCAGATGCAGGCAGATAAAAGGGAATGGATGAAAGCCGATTCCCTAGGGGATAGCTTCGCCGATCGCTCTTTTGAACCACAGATGCACGAGGATGGACGCGGATGGGGGAACGGGCGATCGCACTTTTGAACCGCAGATACACGCTGATGGATGCGGATGGGGGGAAGGGCGATCGCACTCAGGTAGCAGTAGGACAATAAAACGTAAATCTAGGTTGTTTTATCGTTAATTTTTGTCAATTTTGCAAAATATACTGACTAATAATCTGTTTGAGTTCTTGAGGAGCTTCTTTGGCAATCGCCGCTCCTAAATCGGGACGAACAACCCACCACCAAACGAGCGTTTCTAAATGATTTGGCGGTTCGTCGGGGCACCATTCAATAGTATTTTCGTTGACACCAATAATATTGGCACAAAGATTGTTGGCAATGGCAACACGATCGTCTAGTTTTTCAAATTGTACGATGTCTTGCCAGGGCATTTGATGGGGAATAGAATTGAGTATGGATTGGATGTCTAGAGTCAGCATTCGACTGTTCCTCCGAAAGCTCTGATAATTCTGATGCCAAAGTCTTGTTGTTATTCAAAAGATTTAGTGCCGATCCATGCTCTAACTGTTAAAGTATTTGTTCCAGTTAGTTCGGGTTGGATGGAGTTGTATAAATTGGTAATTTCTTGATGAATTGACCCAGTACCGTGTTCGAGTCGGATGAGATTGCCTGTATTGTGTATTGCTTCTGCCCCAAATCGTTGTAAGTTTGATGTTGTTTGCCCAACTATATGATGCCACGCTAAGCCCGATCCTGCCACCCCCATCGTTCTTTTAAATTCACTAAAGGTATGAAAGCCTGGCCCCGGTCTTTTCGGTGAAATGACTGTCATTAATGCTAGTTCTCTAGCTAGTCGTATAGCTATTTGTCGTCTAGTTTCGTCTGTCATTTATCTGAATTAGCTTGCACTTCTTTGACTTGCTCCTATCATGGGACATCTTGATTATTACCAATTTTGATATTGAACTAGGTAATATAAAAAGTGCGATCGCCCGGATTGACGAAAGGTCGATCGCTCTTTTGAACCGCAGATACACCCAGATGGACGCGGATGGGGGGAAGGGCGATCGCACTTTTTGTCATAAAGGGCGATCGCTTTTTTTGAACCGCAGATAAAGGCAGATGAACGGGGATGAACGCAGATGGATTAAGGGCGATCGCACACAATACAATTGTATTGTTAGCACTCAGATGAGATACAATTAAAGAGAGATCCTAATGTTCAAGTTGGTATTTCAGTCAATCTCAAATCACCCTGCGTGAACCACTCACCCTTGAGCACAGCCAAATACTGACCATTAGCAATAATGGCTGTCTTTCGGTTAAAGAAATCACCCAATTTTTCCACTTCAATTTGATCTCGATTTAAACCGTTGAGTAACCCAATTCCGCTGATACCACGAAGATCGCCGCCTATGCCGTCCGGCAAGAAACCTGCACGAAAATCCTCTATTATGTCAACTTTGTCTAGATTAGCGGTATCTGTAATAGGTAAACCTGTATCAGTAGCCAACAGAAACAAATTATTACCTAAACCGCCGATTAGGATGTCTTGCTCTTTGTCCAATCCACCAAAAAGAACATCATCATCGTTCCCACCATCTAATCTATCTGAACCGGTTCCACCAGTGAGGATATCTTTGTCACCACCGCCTGTTATTACATCATTACCCTCACCGCCTTCAAGTACATCTTTTCCAGAATCGAACAAACCATTGCCGCCTATCAGCGTATCGTTACCTGCTCCACCATCAAGAGTGTCATCACCGCTGTCGCCATTAATTTCATCATTACCAGCATCGCCGAAGATTTTGTCATTTCCTGTGCCTGTGAAAATTGGGTTCCCAGTTCCTAAACCAAACAGGATATTACTGCCGTCTAATTTGCGATCGCCTATGTTATTGTCAATGCTGCCATAGATTATCTCATCATTTGCTGAGTTAATATCCTTAGTAGCCAGAAAGATTGGCTGATCGGTTGCTTTAACTGCCATCACTCCTTCATGGCCTGGAGAATAAGAGTCCGATCTTGCCTTAAACCGCTCTCGCTCAGTAAGAATGCGATCCTTGATGATTTCTTGCTGGATTAATCCTAGTTGCTGATCCTTTATATCCTGATTAAGCAACTTTGTGAAAGTCTGGACAACCTGACCATGCTCACTACTAAAATCTAGTGTACTTCCAAAATTAATTTGAAATGACTCATCAGCAGTGGCAGCAAGTTGCTGATTTCCGGCAAGGCTTCGTGCTCCCACAAGTGCTAGAGAGTAATTAGAGACTTCACTAAATTTATTGGGCGAATCTGCTTGAGTATTTCGACCATCTAAATCATAGTCAACACCTGCAAGGCTTAGGAGATCGATGTTGCTTTCTGATGGTGGATCTAAAGCAGTAATTGTGCTAACACCTACTCCATTAGGTTTTATTTCGTTGCCTTGGTCATCTTTGAAGCCTTCTTTGTAGAGGCGACCGATTTCACCGCTGACTAATGAACCCAGACTATGACCTATTAAGTTTAGACTTTTGCTAGCTGCCACAGAATCTATTTTTAATTCTTTTAGTAGTTTTGTAACCACAAATTCTGCAACAGGTCTAATCCACTTCGCAGCCAAATAGTTACCGACTCTTAAAGATGGATCAACAGGGTTTTTATCCTCATTAGTTAGGCGACCATTAACAGAAGCTTGCTCCCAGTTTAAGAAATAAACTCTATCATTAGGTCGGACATTTGCTAAAGCTGCTGCTAGTTTGGGTAAGTTTCCTGTCGGCCCATCATTCCACCCGTGAATAACAACCCAGGTTTTTCCTGTTTCAGTTTCTGATTCAAAAAGAGATGGTTGCTTATCTGTAGGGCTAAACAGTTTTAGCTCAATTTGGCGCTTTGAAGTTGTCGAATCACCAGGTTTCGGTGGTGGAGAAGAAGGATCTCGAATTTTATCTGGTCGATCATCAACTAGATCAACCATTTTTAGTTGAGAAGGATTGTCGGGATCTGTGATTTCAAACTTTGTACGACCCAAGACTCCATAAGGAAAAGATCCGGCACCTTCACCAAGTTTTGGAACAGCATAAGCGGCTCCTACTGCTGTAGCAAGTCCAAATAATGGGTTAACAAAGGTTACTCCTATTGCACCACCAAGAAGACCCCCAGCGGTTGCTACCAGATTCTGTTGCAATAAAAAATCATCAGGCGATAATTTGAATTGACCAGTGACAGAACCTTGTATGACTGAGGGAGGGTTATTGACTACGGTGGGAACTCGCTCTGTTCGCACATTAACCTTCGTATCACCCAGATTACCAAATCCAGGTATTTGCAGTTTCAGATTATCGTCACCACCTGTACTATCCGATTTTAAGGTGACTTTAAAATTTAGCTGATCACCCGGCTTGACATTTTCAAATTTCTTGGGTGAAATATCTTTCACATAGTTGAAATCATCATCAGCAGGTACGAGAGTAATTTCCTGACTGACTCGATCTAAGCCCTCTGTAATTGCACTCACCAAATTAGCACTATCTGAGTCTAATCTGACAACTTTACCGAAACCTAATTTATTAACTAGGTCGTTATACACTGAAATATTGTTTACATTATCTATTTCGGATATAGATGTAACAGCAAAAATAGGCACTATACCTGCATCAATCAACGCCTCGCGAACTTGCTGAATACTCGGATAATCTTCTCCGGTTCCCGGCGGATTGCCATCAAGGACAGCATCGCCATTGTTTGGTCTGGTAATTCCAGCCTGAATCCCACCATCACCCGCTTGGTAAAACGGTGCATCTGTAGCTACAACAACAACACGTCGCGCACTATCTCGGAAACCAATTTCAGAAGTGCCAGCACGACGTGCCGTTTGTAACAGGGCTTCCAGTGATGCTTCCGGTTCTTGAGCATTACCAGGGAGAATAGTTAGATTATTCACTGCCGATTGCAGTTCATTTTCATTTTTGGTTAATGGCAGATTAGTTCGATAAACATAATGACCAGCCTCAATATTTCCGATTCCTTCTATTGGCTTGTCAACAAAACTGCCAAGACCAAATTGAGTATTTGGCTGCTGATTTAACAGAGTATCAACTAAATTTGGTACTAGACGCTGGAAAGTAAACACATCATCTCTGAACGAGTTAGAAGCGTCTTGCAGCAGAAAAACATCAAGTGGAAGCTGGTCATTCGTCGCACTAGCACTAACTGTTGAAGAACTTGGCATCTGAGCAGCCACAGTATCCACACTTTCAACACTTAATGCGCTGCGAGTCGTTGAACTAGAAGCATCCCCAGGCACCGTCACCGTAATATCTAAAGTAATTTCGCCACCAGGCGGTAAAAACACATCGATCGTATCCGCTGACAGAATTGTTCCGGGAGTGCTCGATAGTACCTCTCCTTTCTTAATTTGAATACCAGATGCTCCCCCAATTCGATCGCTAATCCCCTTGACAAGGGTATCAAAAACCCCCGCTCCTGTTCCAGGATCGATCGCAATTCGCGCCCCATCCGCCGTGAAACCAAAAAGTTTCTCGCCCTCAAACATCAAGGCTAAAATATTACTAAAGCCAATATCGCCAATTTTTGCTGCTTGACCAGTGAGAGATACTGCATACAAACTATCGCTTGTCGCCCCCTTCGATGTGGCTAAAAATCGATTATTCGGAGCATCAAATGCCAAGTCCCCACTGCTATTGAATCCAGTAGATTCCAAGTTAGCGATTAAATATAATCCCGCATTAGTGGTATTAATCGCATATAAGTTAGAATCCCCAGCCCCATAGAGGATATCATTCGCAAATTCTAGAGCATTCATGTTGACACCCGCAGGGAGGCCGCCAACAAATGAAGTTAAACCCGATACTGGATCGATTTTGAATAACTGAGTAGGCGTAATTCCGAAAATCGTCCCGTCTTTAGAAACAGCGATGTCGGAGAAACTGAAGGTACTAGCAATTTGGGTGAATTTTGCTGACGGATCGATCGTTCCAACTTGTCCGCTTAGTCCGTCGAAAGTCGAAATGAAAGACGAACTGGTTCCTAACTGGCTAGCAATGCGGGTATCCGAAGCAGAGGACAAGATTCGATCGCCCTTAATCTCTTCCTCTTGAGGCGCGATCGCACTTGCATCCACTGCACTACCCAACAACACATCATCTGTCAGTAACTTCATAATCCCATCTCCTCACAAATATAGTTGCGTCAAAACCAGCAAAGCCCGCCTAGCAAGCTTTCCTAAATATCTATCAGGGCCTTCCTCTGCTTTTTATGCCGATCGCCCTATTTTTGTAACAAAACTTTACATTGCTCCCAACAGCAGATAAGCTGTATCCCCGATCGCCCGCCCGATGCACCGTCAAACGTAGCTGACAGCCAAACACATCATTTCACAATACTCCACAATCCTGAATCTGTATAGGCTTAACGGCTCACCATTTGGCTCAACATCAAAGGCTCATTTGGCTCATTTGGCTCATTTGGCTCACCAAATCATGTAACATTATTTACTAAGGCCGAGTTTCCGTAGAGGAGTAGCAATGGCAGGTTTGCTCAGAGCATCCGAAGAAGGGCTAAAAATCATTGACATGGTAAGACGCAATCTCGGATGGAACAAAACTGAGGATACCTGGTGTGTCGCCGCTTTAGTTTCAACAGCTACCTTAAAGCGGTTTTGGGCGAAAATAGGAATTAGACGAGAGAACTTTATCAATATTTGCAAAGCGGTAGAAATAGAAAACTGGGAATACATTGCGGAAGGCTATAAAATCAATAAAACAGAACCACTTTTAGCCGCCGCGATCGCAGATATTCCTCTCGACTGCCAAAACGATCGCACTTTCCCCCTCCCAGAAAACTTACCCCCCGTCAGAAATTGGGTACACCGCACCAAAGAAATCGACACCTTAAAAACCCTAATTGTTGAACCCCATCTTGTAGGGGCGGTGCCCCCGTGCCCGCCCTGGGGGGTTCCCATCGCCATCTCAATAGTCGGATTACCAGGCATCGGCAAAACCACCCTCATCAGCCAACTAATTCGCCAAATCCACACAGAAAAAACCCCCTTCGCCTGCACCGCTTGGCAATCCTTGCAATCGGCAACAGGCAAAGCACCCCCCTGCGATCGCACCATTGACTCGCTGCTATTCACCCTCTCCAACGGCGACATTACCGCAGCCGTCACTGCTCAAGATGACTCTTTCAAAAAAATCGAAAATCTGCTCAAAATCCTCAGAGAAAAACCTTGCTTGCTCGTTTTCGATCGCGCCGACACACTTTTGAAAACAGGAGAAGCCAAAGCCGCTGGTTATTTCGCCGAAGATTGTGCAGAATATGCTTGGTTATTCAAACAGTTATTAGAAACAGAACATCAAAGCAAAATTATATTTACCAGTCGCGAAAGCTTAGCCGAATTGCCGTCAACAGTCACCCGCGAAATCCAGCTAAATGGATTGGATCGAGATGCCGCAGTTGCCCTATTGCAATCTTTTAATCTGACTGCGAATGCAGAGGAATTAGCCGAAATATGCGATCGCTATTCAGGACATCCCAAAGCCTTACAACTCGTGGCTGCCTTGATTCGAGACGATACCGAGTTTCAGGGAAATGTCGGGATTTTTCTGCACCAGAGAGACTGGTTGCTGATTCGAGATATTGAAAGAGCGATCGATGAAATGATAGCGCGTCTGGGCGACGGCGAGCAAACTTGTCTCAGCCGAATTTCTGTCTACCAAACCTCAGAATATCCGCTATCTTTTGCAGGAATTAGCGCTCAAATGCCAGAAGTTAGCAAGTATGAACTTAATGAAAATATTATTCAGGCACTCAAGCGCCGACAATTGCTATATTACGATCGCCACCTCAAATCCTATCAGTTGCATCCCCTAGTCCGAGAAAAGGGCGAGTACCTGCTAAGTCAACATCCCGAAAATCTACGTACCGCCCACAGCCAAGCCTATCACTATTATATCAGCATTCCCCTCAAACCAAAATCAGAATGGCAAGATATCGAGGATATTAAGCCGCTAATCAGAGCGCACTATCATGCTTCTCAAGCAGGAGATTTAGATGCGGCAAATGCGATTATTTCTGAAGTTTGTGAGTATTTGCGACAGTGGAATTGTGCAGAGTTGGTGTGTGGAAATATAGAGTTGCCACTGTTAACTGAAGTAAAAAACATAACTCTGTAGGGGCGGGTTCACCGACAATAATTGCCAAAAACCCACAATCTCATAAACCCGCCCCCACACCACCATCAATCCCAATCTACCTCTTTCAAAATAACTATAAAAACCTGGAGGGCGGGTTTATTTAACCTGTCTGCACCGTTAAATCTGTTGGTGAACCCGCCCCTACAGGATGTATAAAAATGGCGCAGAATGTGAGATTAAACTGATATATTGCACCATTTTCAATAACTCTGTAGGGGCGGGTTGACCGACAATAATTGCCCCAAACCCACAATCTTCTAAACCCGCCCCCGCACCACCATCAATCCCAATCTACCTCTTTTAATATACTTCAACCACTAGAATAAATCCCTCTTTCTTGCAGTTGCTGCATAAAAAACTCTTCCAAAGTAGGCTTAGCCAAATTCATGGCAATTAGCTGCCCTCCCGTACCGCTAAGACTAGAAATAAACTCCTTCGGATCGCCCTGCAAATGACCGTACCACAAATCATTATCAACTTCCATATCCGGTATCCATTTTTTCAGGATATTCAAGTGGCCGCCCCTACCTTCAACCCGGTAAGTTTCAGTTTTGCCGAGGATTTCGTCGATCGCACCAATGCAGATTAACTCACCCTTCGCCAAAATTGCCACTCGATCGCAAATCTTCTCCACATCAGACAATATATGCGAATTAAAAAAAATCGTTTTTCCTTGATTTTTCAGGGATAAAATTATCTCCCGCATCTGATAGCGCCCCATCGGATCTAAACCAGACATCGGCTCATCTAAAAATACCACATCTGGATTGTTAATCAAAGCTTGAGCCATGCCGATCCGTTGCAGCATTCCCTTAGAATACTGGCGCAACTGTTTTTTAATTGCCGCCGATTGAGATAGCCCAACTAAGTCTAGTAAATTCGGAATTCGCTGTCGCTGAATTGAGGGGGGAATTTCAAATAAGCCGGCCGCAAATTGCAAGAATTCCCAGCCCGTGAGATAATCGTAAAAGTAGGGATTTTCTGGCAAATAACCGACTCGCTGCTTCACAGTGCGATCGCCCAAAGGCCTCCCCAACAGCAGCGCCCGCCCAGAAGTGGGGCGCACTATCCCCAGCAAAGTCTTAAGCAGCGTAGTTTTTCCCGCTCCATTTTGCCCTAACAACCCGAAAGTTTCCCCCTCAGAGACAGTCAGAGTGCAATTTTTAAGCGATTCAATTTTTTCATTCATCCAGAAGCCGGTACGGTAGAACTTCCCCAGATTAAATGTTTCCACCACTGGGGTAGCTCTGGGCATCTCGATGGGATTTGGCGCATCTACAAGAGGTTCCATTTTTGTCAGAGAAATAACTAGCACCTGATTATATTCTATTGCATAAGTTAAGTAATAATTGCTATTTTTAATGTTAAACTAATATTAGCTGTAGTTAAAATTTGCTGAATATGGATCGTTCAAAACTTGTTGCTATTATCACCGGAGTGATTTCTATAATGTTAGCAGTTGCCTATCTGCTGCTTGTCACCCTCCTCGACTTCCGAGGCGAAATGCTGCCCGCACCTCAAAGTCAGTTGCCAGTGTCCATGCCACTTCAGCAATTAGGCACTGCCAACCCGACTTTGCGAGTACATTAGTTATTGGTTATTGGTTATTGGTTATTAATCATTGCAATAACAACTAACAACCAACAACGGCCAACTAAAAACTAACAACTAACTAATACACATGAATTGCTTTCATCATGTGATATGCAACTAGCAACTGCGTCAAAGCTAGCGGGTAACTTTGCAAAACTTCACCTGTTGTGCCGATCAGTTTGCCAATTTCCGGGTTGCCTTGGGCGGAACAAAATCCCCGCAGGTGGGGCAACTCGCTGCACAACATCATTTCCAGTTCGTTTACTTGCTCGCTGGTAGCATGGGAGTCTACTTCCAAAACGTCAACTGGTTTGCCCATATCCCGATCGAGTCCCAAGCGAATTGCAGGTTTAAAACTCTCGCTGCCTCGACCTAAAATTTCAGTAAAATCAGGGTGAGGAATTGTCGGTCTGAGCACTAAACGGACGCTCAAATTCGATTCATTTTCCGCTTCGGGCGGGTAAAAACTAACTACAACGTCGGCCGATTTGCGCTGAGGACGAATGAAGTCTTCAGAGTCCGGTTCCCGTTTTTTTATTTCTGCAAGCACCTGTTCTTCTGTATAACCGCGCTTCATGATATCGCGCTTAACTTTCCACTGAGTTCGCAACTCTTCGGGAGGAGCAAGATACACTTTTACGTCGTAAGAATCGCGGATTGTTCGGGTTGCGTAACCCAGCAAACCTTCAACTATTACAAATTTGCTGGGCTTGATGTATTCCGGTGGGTCGAATGTACCTGTGGTGTGGTTGTAGATGGGTTTGAGAATTGCTTGTCCGGTACGCAGCAGGCTGAGGTGCTGCTGCATGATATCGAGATAATTGCAGTCGGGATGCAATGCTGTGATTCCGATTTCTGCCCGCTGCTTTCTGTCGTAGCGATGATAGTCGTCAGTGCAAATCACAGTGACATTTTCTGGCCCCAATACTTGGGCAATTCCCCGCGTCAGGGTGGTCTTGCCCGCTGCGCTGTCTCCGACAATACCGAGAATAATTGGTCGATCGCTCATTGTTTTTACCCGGACGCACAATAGCAAATTTTGTTGTCAATCTTAAATCTTATCAAAATTGTGTTCGATCCGATCGCTCGGTTGGACTTTCCCCCCCCCGGAGTCTCCCCCCTATGTAAAATTATTGTAAAATTTCTTAATAAAAATCAACAAAGCAGAAGGAAGGGAACATCTCATTGAACGATCGTAATTACCCAATTCTCAATTCCCTGTTTGCCCCATTACCAGTCATCCTTTCGTTTGTTGCTGTAAGTTTCCCAATCATCTTGTTGCGGCGGCTGATACAAAGGTTCTGGTTCTATTTCTGGTTCCAATTCCGCTGACATTTCTAATTCGGGTTCCGATTCTTGCTGATAGATGTTCAGAGGTTCGACAACGCGGGCGATCGCATCTTTGACAAATGCTTTGACAAACTCGTCTTTCCTATTTAACTGAAACTGCCTTTGTACAACTTCGGTGATGCCGCCGTCGCCCCAATCTTGATCATGGCGGAAATATTCAATAAAACTTTTACCTGCAATTCTGGTTAAATAAGCCGCACTGACTGCTTGAATTGCTTTGCCAAGTACAAACCCGGCTACGCTTAACTGCAACGCCCTTGATACTACTTGAATTACGCCTTCAACTATTCCCAAACTTGCTAGGGTTTTTGCTAGAGACAATGCCAATTCTTTCGCGCGATCGATATTTAATTCGCAGCCGTAAATCTTGGCAATTTCTACTACCATTTGAGCGTTAACTGCTGCTGTCGCTAACAAATCCACAACAGGCAAAGGCGTTACGGCAATTACTCCGGCTCCGATCCACTGAAATCGCTCTACTGCCTTATCAGCTTGCCGCCTTCTTTGAGCGTCAATTAACTTGCGCGCTTGGTCTCCCAAGTGCTGAGATTGCAGCAAAATATTGTCCGCAATTAAGTCTTCACCTTCGGCTCGCAAAATCGCAGCGACGCGCCGAATTAATGGCATAATATCCGGGTATGGCTGAAAAATTGTGCCGTCTTCTAGTACAACTTTTTGCGGATTGGCGCTAATTGCTACTACATCCATTCCTGATACAAAACCTTTGACTCGCTGCCGCAGCCGATCGAGAATTTCATCTCTGTCGGTGTCGGGATAAAGGTCAACTTTATTAAAAACCACGATCGACCTTTTGCCAATTTCCGCCAAAGTCCGCAGCGGTTCGTACTCGGATTTGCGTAAATCGCCGTCCAAAACAAATAAGATCAAATCAGCCCTCGCCGCCAACTGCCTCGCCAATTCCTCTCTGTAAGTCCCCGCAACTCCCGCTTCCAAGATGCCTGGGGTATCAGTAATTGCTAATTCTCGATCGATTCCTTTCAATGAAAGAGTGTAAGTTTCCCCAACTTCGGTAGTTCCCATCGGCGCACCCACCTGTCCCGCCATCCGCCCCACCAGCGCATTCACAGCGGAAGTTTTGCCCGCAGAACCGGTGCCGAAAACAACTACTCGAACGCTGCCCCTCGCCATGCTAGCTTCAATTTCGCGGGCTCTCAACAGCAAAGCTTGCCGCGCTACTTCATCTTGAATGCGATCGACTTGTTGCCTGATTGCTTTGAGATTTTCCGAAGCTGCTTCACTTTTCACAACAGGAATCTTCGGAGTAATCGGCCGTTTTCCCTTAACTTTCTGAGGGCGTTGCAGCAGCCTAAAATAGTAAACCAGCGCAAAAATTAGGGTTCCCAAAAGTACAATTATCAGGAAAATCAGCAAATTAGCCAGCAGCGGAGAAGCAGACCACGCAACTTGACTGTAAAGCCCTGTTAAGGAACTCACCAGCCCAATAATCAGCCCCAGGGTGAGGCAGAAAGCAGCAATTAAGGTTAACAGGCGCGGCAAAGGCATGAGGAAAGTGGCAAATAAAAGGGCTATGCTTTGATTTTTACATTACCCCGATAGTCCTCAGTCATTGCAAATCTAAAATCTTCTAAAATCTAAAATGGCGAAGCGCCCGTTAGCGTTAGCGAAGCGATCCGAAGGAAAGCCCTCGTCGAAGAGGATCGTACTGCGTGAGCCCGCAAACCCCGATTCTGTGGCACTGCGGGCGCGATTTGCGGGGTTTTAGTGGTAGCGAGTGCATATAAAGTGCGATCGCGCCAGAGTCTGCAATTGTAGCTTGCACGAGAACTTACTAAGTCTGTGGCAAAATTCGCCAGTATGTAACAAAAGATTAAGTAGAGTTATTCGAGTTAAATTTAATAGGTTGTGTAAGGTTGTGTACGGTTTTTTCTTTACCTTGTACCTCATGAATTACCGCAGAAGCAATCTCTAATTCGGAGTCAAATATTTCTCCTGCTCGTTCATCTTTTTTGATGTGTTGCCATTCCCAGCCAAAGCAAATTTATTCCTTCTCATATCAATTCCGCCTGCGCCGGAATGATATCAAATCCGCGCTTAGAAAGTCGGGCGTAAAGTCGAATCAAGCTGCCAACAAATAATTCGCGCCATTTTCATTTTTTTGACTCACAGTCAACAGTCAACAGTCAACAGTCAACAGTCAACAGTCAACAGTCAACAGTCAACAGTCAACAGTCAACAGTCAACAATGATTCCGGTTGCACCGGAATCGATTGCTAATTGCCGACAATCGGCAGAGTGAGATGTACCGTTGTTTCCTTTTTATAGATACTGGTAATTGAGAACTCTCCTCCTGCCAGTTCGACAATTTTCATGACAATTTTTAAGCCGATACCGCTGCCCTGCTGCTCATACGTCTTGCGCTCAAACTGCATGAAGGCACCTATTTTAGCAATTTGCTCTTCTGTCATGCCCTGCCCCGAGTCATGTACAGATAAATGCAGCATCTCCCCTAGGACTTGACTACTAACTTTAATAGTTGTCTCTGGTGAGGAGAATTTCAGTGCATTATCAATTAATTCATGGAGAATCGTTGATAGATATCCGTCTGATAGAGCGATCTCCGCTTCCTCAAGCGTTAACAACAGATCGTTGCTACGGTTGACCTTCTGAGCATGGTATTTCAACTGGGCTTCAATGGCGCAAGCTGAAAATTGAGCTTGGGCAGATTCGATCTTATGCTGTTGACTTGCCGATAGTTCTAATCCTAAATAAATCAGGAATTTTTTCGTTAATTTTTCTAGGCGACGGGCAGAGTCATGGGCCCAGCCTAGGATCTCACGGATTTGGGCGATATCCATGTTTTCGATATCGTCCTTGAGCAACCCGATCGTGCCTAAGATGCCATTGAGGGGCGTATTCAGTTCGTGGGATAGAGTAGAAGCTAAGTTGCCACGCAGCTCATTGAGGGTGCTTTCCAAGACATTAATGGTATTTTCTTGGATGTGGTATAAGTTCTGGATATTATCATACTGTTGCTTCATTCTGAGCATTGAATGTACGCGGGCACGCAGTTCAATTCCATTCAGAGGTTTACTAATAAAGTCGTCGGCGCCAGCGGTTAGACACTGGGCAAGATCTGATTTTGAGCTTAATGCCGTTACCATAATGATTGGAACAGCTTTCCATTTTGACATCGCTTTGATTTGCCGACAAACTTCGATACCGTCTATTCCTGGCATCATCACATCGAGTAAAATTATATCGGGTTTAAATACATCTAGAGATGCGATCGCCTCTTGACCATTAGCAGCGTAATACAATTCATACTCCTGCTCTGATAACAACGTTTCAAGTACATCAAAGTTATCAGGCTCATCATCAACAATTAAGATAGAGAATTGAGACATAGTTCTAACCCGTGGAATAATGTATAAAGTTTTATGGGTTTAGGTGATAGTTTTTAGCTGTGCTGCCAAAGTGATTTCAAAAATGCTTCTTTGCGGTTGGTTGCTTCTGACATAAATTTCGCACCTATGTGCCTCAACGAGCATTTTGCAAAAGGCTAAACCCAAATTATTTGAGATAAATCCTTTCAATTTCAGCCCCCGCGAGGGGTGGAAAAAATAAATAACCCTGTCCAAATTCACAGCCCAGTTGTTGGAGGCACTGAAGTTGCTGAGTCGTTTCAATGCCTTCGGCAATGACGGAAATTTCGAGTTGATTACTCAGAGTAATAATGGTGTTAACGACTTGATAGTTGCGATTTCCTGCTTGGATCTGATTGACAAAAGAGCGATCAATTTTGAGGTTATCCACTGGAAAACAGTGCAAATAACCCAGGGAAGAATACCCCGTGCCAAAGTCATCAATGCTGATCTGAATTTGCCGCGATCGCAATTGTTCAGTCAGCGCGATTGCCTTCTGAGCATTGTCCACGATCGCGCTTTCGGTAATTTCCAGTTTCAGGTGAGCGGGGTTGACGGCGGTTTCTGCCAAAACCCGATCGATATCAGCCAAGAGGGTGGGGCAAGTAAATTGCCGCACAGAAAGGTTCACGCTCATGGTTAACTGCGTCCAGCCCCGTTGATGCCATGCACGCAGTTGCTGACACGCCTGCTTCAACACCAGCATCCCGACTGGCACAATCAGCCCTGTTTCCTCCATGCAGGGGATAAATTCTCCTGGTAAAACCATGTCTCGATCGGGATGTTGCCAGCGTACCAGTGCTTCAAATCCAACGATTTTTTGGGTTTGAAGATTCACAATCGGCTGGTAGTAGGTGACAAAATCTTGATGTTCCAGCGCTCGCTGCAAATCATTTTCCAGCGTCAGGCGGTTCAGCATTGCCAAAGACATCTGGCGATCGAAGATTTGATAGCAGCCTTTACCTCGAAGTTTAGCTTTGTACATGGCCGTATCAGCATCTTGCAAGGGTTCTTCCGGTTGTTGATAAACACTACTGCCTAGAGCAATGCCGATACAAGCAGTCATAAAGAGTTCACAATCGGCAACCACAAACGATGTGTCAAAGCCCCGTAGAATAGCTTGGATAAATGGTTCAAGGGCGATCGCATCATCAATTTGGTGCAGCAAAAAGCAAAACTCATCCTCACCCATACGCGCTAACACGTCGCCGGGGCGCAGATGATGCTGTAACCGTTCTGTGATAGCGATCAGCAATTGATTGCCAATAGCGTAGCCAAAGGAACCATTCACCAGTTTAAACCGATCGCAGTCTAGATAAACCACCGCAAACGAGGATTCCCCAGCTTCTAAAACCTCAGCCAACTTCTGAAGTAAGAAAGTCCGACTGGGTAGCCTTGTGAGCGCATCCTGAAAAATCATGGTTTGCAACTCGGCGGTTCGCTGTTGCACCGTTGCTTCTAATCGGGCATTGAAGCTTACTAATTGCTGATATTGTCGATGGATGCGTAACATTGAGCGCACCCTTGCTGTTAACTCCAAGCGATTCACGGGCTTGCTGATAAAGTCATCCGCCCCAGCCGTCAAACATCTTGCAAGCTCCGTTTTGGTTGTCAGGGCTGTCACCATAACGATCGGCAGAGCTTCCCATTTGGGCATAGCTTTAATGCGTTGACAAACTTCAATGCCATCCATCCCTGGCATCATCACATCCAGCAAAATCACATCTGGCTCAAAGATGTTTAAGGAATCGATCGCTTCTTGCCCGCTGGCAGCATAATGCAATTGATAGTGTCGATCGTTCAATAGAGTTTCAATCACATCAAAATTATCGGGTTCGTCGTCAACGATCAAAACAGATGGTACATTCATGAATTATCTTCCCTGGGAAGTTAAAAGGTGTTGAATGGTGGCTGCTAACTGCTTCAGCTTGACGGGTTTGGTGAGGTAATCATTGGCTCCGGCGGCAAGACAACGATCGCGATCGCCCGTCATGGCTAAGGCAGTTAGGGCAACGATCGGCACATCGACTAACCTAGGATGGAGGCGAATCTGCTGCATAGCTTCTAGGCCATCCATACCAGGCATTTGAATGTCCATCAAAATTAGATTGGGGTTTTCCGACTTGGCCAGGGCGATCGCCTCTTCTCCATTCTTAGCCAAGAGAATGCGATAGCCTTTAGCTCTCAGGTAGCTCGACACCGTACTGATATTGGCTTCGTTGTCTTCCGCCACCAAGATTAAGGGAGAGCCTTCCTGCTGTTGGGTCTGACTGGGTTCGATGCGGGGCTCTGTCTGGGATTCCGGGTCAACAGAGGATGGCGCACCAGTAGGGGCAGTACCCCCGTGCCTGCCCTCGAATTCGATCGTGAAGCAACTTCCTACACCCACAGTGCTAGTGAGCAACACCTGCCCGCCGTGGAGTTCGACAATGCGTTTCACCAGGGCAAGCCCCAAGCCTGTCCCCTGATATTGACGATTCAGCGCGCCATCGATTTGGATAAAGGGCTGAAACAGTTTGTTGATATGTTCTGGGGCAATACCAATACCTGTATCGATGACGGCAATTCGCAGGGTTTCTGTGACCAAAAAATGGGGTGGGGAATCGGCAGAATCTGGGTCTGCCCGGCGCTGTTGACCGCTCACTTCTAGGGTGATGCGTCCTCCGTTAGGAGTGAATTTTACCGCGTTATTGAGCAGGTTGATCAAGACTTGGCGCATCCGCCGTTCATCAATCAATAAGTCGGGCAGATTGAGTGGGACTTTAATCTCTAGCTGGATGCGTTTTTGCAGGGCTTGTTGTTTAATAAATGGCAGACTGGATTGACACAGATGATTGATTGAAACGGGGGTGCAATCGAGTTCCATTTGACCGGATTCAATTTTGGCGACATCCAAAATGTCGTTAATTAACTCTAGTAAGTGAGAGCTACTGCGCTCGATAGTTTGTAAAGCTTTGATTTGTTGTTCGTTGATGATGCCAAATACTTGCTCTTGTAGCCCCTCGCTCATGCCCAGAATGGCGTTAAGGGGGGTGCGGAGTTCGTGGCTCATGTTGGCGAGGAATTCGTCTTTGAGGCGGGTAGCACGGGCCAGTTCTTGGTTAGAGACTGCCAGTTGTTCGTTGCGCTCGGTGAGTTGCTGCTGGGCTTGTTGCCGTTCGGTGAGTTCTTGCTGCAACTGCTCAAATAGGCTAGCTTGTTGAACCGCGATCGCCAACTGGTTAGCAATTTGTTGCAGGAGTTGCGCTTCAGACTCTTGCCAGACTCGCTTTTCTCGGCAAGCATGGACGACTAAAACCCCCCAGAGCTTGTTGGTTTGCCCAGGGGCAACCCCTCTATGGCTTTGGCTGCTTCGGACTTCTTGCAGGATAGGTGCAACCATTTTGGACTTGACTTGACCAACGCTTGCGTATTCCACCAAGCAATTAGTCCCCATATCGGTCATTATATCGGGGACGATACGGGGCTTGCCCTGGGAATAGTGGTTGAGGATTTCTTGAGACCACAGTTGCTTGTCCCAGTGAAGGTTTTTGAGCGCGGGAAACTCGGTCAACACAGATTCTTCAACTATTTGACTTCTGCCATTGCCAAATAGCCGGATGACGATGATTCGATCGCCTTGCAAGATTTCTTTGACTTGCTGTGTCACAGTCGCCAAAATTTCCTGAATATCCAACGATTCGCGAATTTGCTGGGCGATCGCTCCCAAAGTTCGCTGGCGTTGCAGTTGTAAAGCGATCGCCTTTTCTGTTTCCTTGCGGATAGCCAGCTCTGATTGCACCTGTTCGTAGAGGTAAGATTGCTGAATGGCGATCGCTAATTGGTTAGCAATTTGTTTAAGTAAATTGATTTCCCACTCTTGCCATTGGCGCGGAATATCGCATTGATGAACAATCAGCAACCCCCAGAGGGTTTGATTTTGAATAATTGGAACTACGAGTTTGGCTCTGACCTGGATGTCTGCGAGGAATTCAACCAAGCAGGGTACGATGGATTCGTTTTCATCTTCCCTATCGTTGAGGGCATAAACTCTTCCTTGGATATAGCGATCGTAGTTCTCTTCGGGGAAAACCTCTTCTGGGAAGAGGATATCCAGAAGCTTAAGCCTATTTGGCGAAACTGATTCAGCAATGGCAGCCCCCGTCCCTTCAGGAAAAACCCGATAAATCAGCGTTCTGTCTGATTGCAAGAGCTGATGGATTTCCTCAACAGTGCTATTGAGAATCTCCTCCAGATGCAGAGACGATCGCATCCGTTTAGTAATCGCTCCCAGCAAACGTTCCTGTTTTGCTTGTTGTTGCAATCTCAGTTCGGCTTCTTTGCGATGGGTGATATCCTGAAACGTGCCTACCAGACCAATAATATTACCTGAGCAGTCTCGCAGGGGAGCCTTGTGGGTTTCGAGAAATATTGGTTTACCATTGGGTAGGGTTAGCGTTTCTTCGATCCCTAATATAGCTTCACCCGTTTCGATTAACCGCCGATCCATCGCACAATACTCGTTCGCCTCCACTTCTTTCTGGCAAATATCTAAATCTCTTTTACCTATACTTTCGGTCGTAGATGGCAAGCCTAGAGTTTTGGCAAACTGCTGATTGCATCCTAAAAAAACCGACTCTCGATTCTTCCAAAACACCGAAAGCGGGATGGTATCGAGTACCGTTTGCAGAAACTGCTGAGATTCTTGCAAAGCCTTCTGGGCCTGTTTGCGATCGCTGATATCTACTAATACACAAATAGTTTGATCCTCTGAGCCTGGAAGAAGTGCGGCTCCGATCAGCACAGAAATCCGGCTGCCATCCTTACGGTAGTATTCCTTTTCCAACGAATCGATCGCGCCATCCTGCATCAGGCGCTCCATCGCTAAAACATCAGCGTGGGCATATTCGGGGGGGGTCATGGCATCCCAATGAATCATCCCAGCATTTAGTTCCTCCCTAGTGTAGCCAACCATCTGTAAGAAGCGATCGTTGGCATCGATAATGTTCCCCTGAAAATCGGCAAACATCATGCCGCTCACACTGGACTCAAAGACCCGGCGGAAGCGGATTTCACTGCTTTCCCTGGCGAGTTCAGCTTGTTTGCGATCGCTGATATCCGATAAAATTCCCTGGATGCTAATCAATTCCCCTTCAGCATTTATAACGGGTGTGGCGCTGCTTCTCACCCAGACATAATTGCCATCTCGGTGGCGCTGTCGGAACTCATAATCACTTGACTTTTTACCAACTTTGATATTCTCCCGATAATCAGTAACCACCAAAGGACGATCGTCTGGATGCACCAGAGATATAAACGACTTACCCATCCATTCACTCTCGTCCCAGCCAAACATGGTCTTGAATTGCGGTGACACATAAGTGAGCATCCCATCGGGTTCACATGACCAGATCAAATCATTAGCCCCTTCTACCAGCCGCCGGAATTTAGCTTCACTCTCTGCTAATTGGGCTTCGATCTGTTTGCGATCGCTGATATCGCGGCATACACAAATCAATAATCCATCCTCTGTGAGGGTGAGGGATAGCCCTTCGGCAAAGGTAGAGCCATCTTTGCGGGTGGCGATCGCCTCTCCCTCCCAAGCGCGATCGCCTCCGAGCACTGGAAAGATTTCCCGATCAAACCGTTCTAACTCCTCTGGGGAATACAAAGATTTCCAGGTTTTGCCTACCAGTTCTTGAGGATGTTCGTAGCCAAACAGTTCTAGATGGGCTTGATTCAAATAAAGGTAGGTGTCTCCTTGCATAATGGCAATGCCGTCGATCGCCGCCTCAATTGCTGCCAGTTGTCGTTTTAGGGTTTCTTCGGTTTGTTTGACATCGCTAATATCTGCAAAATAGCCAACAATCTCGATTGGCGTGCCTTCTTCATCTCGCAGCAGACGCATGGCATCCCGTAGCCAAACGTAGTGACCATCGCCATGCAAAAATCTATATTCATGCTGATGCGTGTCGTACTCAAAGAGAGCCGATAGATGTGTAAAAATTCTAGGGGCATCTTCTGGGTGAATATGGTTAGCCCAGAACCCAGGTGCCGATAAAAATTCTTCTGGTTTGTAGCCCAAAATGGCTTCGATATTTTTGCTCATGAAGGTTGCGTCATAGTCGCCATAGGGCTTACAGCTATAGATCATGGCGGGGCTCGATGCCAGAAGAAATTCAAGGCGTTCTTTCAAAAGGCGATTTTCTAGCTCTGTCTGTTGGCGATCGGTAATGTCTTGGAGCAGGCCAAGCACATAGAGATGTTCATCATCCATCAATAGGATAGAAGTGGAAAAGGAGATAGTGCGGCACTGTCCATCTGGGCGCCTAATTTCCCTATCCACGGCGATTAAGTTGCCCCCTTGTCGTATCTTTTTCAGGTCGGCAATCGTCTGTTTTTGAGATTCTTGATTATTCAGGTACAAGCTGTGATACAACCCCAGACGGTTAATTTCTTCTAAGGTGTAACCCGTAATCGTTTGCATTTGCTGATTCCAGACTGTGAAGCGGACAAATGGAAACTCCTCAACTTCATAGAAAACGCACAGCCCTTCTGTCATGTTTTCTACAATTTGTTGACGGAAAGTATTTTCGTGCCGAAGCGTTGCTTCGGCCAACTTGCGATCGGTAATGTCGAAGCGAATGGCTAGATACTGAAAAGGTCGCCCGCCTTCGTCCAAAAAGGGGACAATGGTGCTAGCAACCCAGTACAGGCTACCGTTTTTTGCCTGGTTGCAAATTTCACCGCGCCAAACATTACCGCTAGTAATGGTCTGCCACAGGTCTTGGAAAAACGCAGGGGGATGATAGCCAGAGTTGACTAGCCGATGGGTTTTGCCCATGAGTTCATCGCGGGAGTAGCCAGAGATCGCACAGAAGGGATCGTTGACGTAGGATATCACCCCTTCGCGATCGGTGATGACCACAATGGCAGACTGATCCAAGGCCTGTTTAAAGGCTGATAATTCTTGAATTAACTGCTGTCGTTGGAGTTCAGCCTGCTTGCCTCTGCTAATATCAAAGTTGACCCCAATCATGCTCTGGGGATTGCCTTGGGCATCTGGCACGACGACACCATAGGCTTTAATAAAGTGGAGGCTACCATCGGGATGCAACACTCGAAACTCGGTATCAAATTCTGCCTGTCCTAAGACGGCTTGTTGGAGCAATGTTTCGGTGGCGGTGCGGTCTTCGGGATGTAGCCGGTTTGCCCAAATGTCGTAAGGCAGAGGGGAATCAGATTGTTTTGTGACACCGTACAGTTCGTACATCCGCTCATCCCAAAAGAGGGTGTTCTGTACAAGATCGAAGTCCCAACAGCCGATCGCCCCTGATTTGAGCGCCAAAGCGAGGCGATCCGATACTTTCTGTAGTTCTGCTTCTGCACGTTTGCGATCGCTAATATCTTTGGCGATGCCTAAAAAGCCGATAATTTGTTGATTGACATCCTTGAGGGCGCTGATGGATAGCGACACTGGAAATCGAGAGCCATCTTTGCGGATATAGCTCCACTCTTCTTCGCTGAGAATACCTTGGCGTGCTTTGGCAACAAAAACTTCAAAGCCGGGGGGAATATTTTGCCCTAGTTCGGCAGATAGTGATGCTGCCCGGTCAATTACCTCATTTGCATCGTGGATGAGTTCGGGCGTACCTTTGCCGACCACTTCTGCTGCACTGTAACCGAGCATCCTTTCGGCTCCAGCATTAAAGGTCTGGATGATGCCAGTTGGGTCAGTGGAGATGATTGAGTAATCAGCACCATCGAGGATGGCGCGTTGCAGGCTGTTGACTTGCCAAAGCTCTTGGGTGCGTTCTTCGACTTTTGCTTCTAGCTGTTGGTTTAGTTGGTACAGTTGTTGCTCAGCCTGTTTGCGAGCCGTAACGTCTCGAATCATAAACAAGGCTTCATCTTCGCCGCTCTTGACAACTCTGACCTCTTCATATTTCAGGCGTGGGCCAATGTGCACCTGCTGTTCATAAACTTGCAGTTCTCCTGTGCGTAAGGCTTGCTCTATGTGGTGTAGATGTCGGGTCGCAATTTCTCCTGACATAATATCCACCATCGCCACACCAGGGGTATCGACACCTGTACCGAGAAAGTCGTGCTGACGATTGGGTGTCACGCTCCCCCGATAAATACCATCGGCACCGATGCGAAACATGATGTCTGGAACTGCTGCTAATATGGCTCGGCTGTGGGCTTCGCTCTGGATCAGGGCGGTTTCGGCAAGTTTGCGATCGCTAATGTCTGTAATAGCGCCTACATAGCCGACTACTTGCCCCTCTGCATCCAGTTCGGCAACGGACTGCCCATATACCGACGCCACAGCACCGTCGGGACGTTGAAAGCGATATTCGAGCCGGAAAGGGCGATTTTGTTGGGCAGATTGTTGCCATTCGACCGCGATCGAGTCGCTATCTTCGGGGTGCAGCGCTTGTCGCCATCCTTCTCCGATGGCGGCTTTTGGGGTGAGTCCGCTGATCTGACACCAGCGATCGTTAACATAGATGCAGTTGCCCCCTGGATCGGTGCGGAAAATCCCCACTGGTACGGCTTCCACTAGGCTGACGTAGCGTTCTTCGCTTTCTTGCAGGCGGGCTTCAGTTCGTTTGCGATCGCTAATGTCGGTAATGGTGCCTATATAGCCGATCCGATGTCCATTGGCATCGAGTTCGGCGACGCACTGCCCATAAACCCACGTTACTTCACCGTCGGGACGTTGAAAGCGATATTCGAGTTCAAAAGAGTCGTTACCTTGAATGAATTGCTTCCATTGGGCAATGACCCAATCGCGATCGTCGGGGTGCACTCCTTGTTGCCATCCCTGTCCGATAGTGGCTCCTGGTGTGAGTCCGCTGATCTGAAAGTAGCGATCGTTGACATAGGTGCATAGCCCCTCCGCATCGGTGCGAAAAATCCCCACCGGAGCGGCTGCCGCAAGGGCGGCGTAGCGTTGTTCGCTCTCGATCAGGGTGGCTTCGATCCGCTGTCGGTTTACCAGTTCATTCTGCAATTTTTGGTGGATCGTGGCTTGTCCAATGGCGATCGCCAGATGCACTGATAAGGCTTGTACCAGTTCGACTTCTTCCGGTTGCCAGTGGCGGGCGTGCTGGCTTTCGCTGGCATTGAGCAAGCCCCATAACTCATCGCCACACAGTAGCGGCACCAAAAGTTTGGCTTTTGTCTGGAGGCGGATCAGCATCTGCCGATGACAGTCTGATATTTTGGCTGTGGAGATATCTGGTACGACGCGAACATATCCCTGACTATAAATCTCAGGATTGTCTTGCTTAAAGCAGGTCTCATTGACCCGTTGGCCCAACAGAGATATGGACGAGTCGGTGGATTCTGCCACGACAATGATTTCCCTATTGGGTTCAAACCGCCAAATATTGACGCGAGCGCAGCCCAGCACTTGCCGCACCTGCTGGACAGTCGTATCCAAAATCGTTTGCAGGCTTAGGGACGAGCGAATTTGGGTAGCCAAGTCTGCGACTAATTTCTCTCGTTGTACCTTGGTGTTGAGAGCGGCTGTCCGAGCTTCCACCTGCTGCTCGAGATCAAGGTTGCGATTTGCTAGCAGCGCTACCTTTTCCGCCTCTAGCCGCACCACCTTCTCTTCCCACTTCTGGACCAGTTTGTATAGCTCCAGCGGGTTGAGGGCTTGCAGCAAACTGGTCTGGGTGACGATGCCTAATAGTTCTCCTAGCTCCCCTGTCACCGCCAACCGACGGATCGATCGCTGCTCCATGATCTGCTGCACAGTCCAGAGCGACTCCTCTGGCTTGACCTTAAAAATCGGTGTACTCATCACCGCCTCAGCTAGACAGGTTTCCATGTTCAAGCCCAAGGCCTGAAATTGCACAATATCCCGCTCGGTGACAATCCCCACTGGCATTTGTAGCGGTTCAGTAGAGATTCCGCCTGGGTGTACAATCATCACGGAACTGACGCGATGCTCTGCCATAAGTTGGGCGATCGCCAGTAGGGAACAATCCGGCGCGGTACAAATCACTTCGCGGGTCATCACCTCCGCCACCATACGCAACCGCAACAAGTCGAGCGGTCGAGATATTTGGCGCAGAGTTTCGTGAGTGACTATGCCCACTAGGCGATCGAACTCGTCCAAAATGGGCAAATGGCGAATGTGGTGCTGCTGGAGCAGATTAATCGCAAAAAATAAATCGGTGAAGGCGGACTCACGGAGGGTGACGACGCGGTGTGCGATCACCTCCCGGATCGCCAAATTCTCCAAGGAACGCTGCTGGGCACTGAGCCGCACCACGTCTCGCTCGGTCAGTATGCCGACCAATTGCTCGTTTTCCACTACCAACACGCAGCTCGATCGCGCCTCTATGTGGAGGTCTTCGAGTTGACCATCCGCCGTTCTAGCGGTGTTGCAGAGCGATCGCACGCCGCTCATTTGGGCGATCGTATCCATCACCGTCGTATCGGGCGAAACCACCAAGGGCTCCCGCACGATCGCAGTCCTGAGTTCTATTGGGGTGAGAGCCGTAGTACGACTGAACATGGGTTTATAGGGTTTTATTGCTGATTATTTTTTTAACCATTTCGCCTTAAACACATGAGCTGATAGCGGGCACTGGTCGGCTAAACCGTGATGAACTTAAAGCCTCTCGATGATAGAAGTTCAAGCATCGTAACAGGTCTCTCAA
>NZ_JAUBTR010000164.1:0-3483 GCF_036705045.1 Microcoleus sp. BR0-C5 | reverse complement strand
CCCCTTCAGTCAGGTTATTTTCCAAATAAAGAAGGCCAGTCAGCTTACCTTGGTGTAGCAGAGGAGTACAAAGAATAGATTTCGGTTGAGTAGCTGCAATATAAGGATCGCGGGTAAATTGTCCCTCTTGAGCCGCATTATTTAACACCACATTTTCCTGAGTGCGAATCACATAATTGGCGATAGCACTTGCCAGCAAAGGAGTTCCCCCAGAAGCTGCTATCGGATTGAGAGGAAGCGATTGCAGCACACTAACTTCATCCTCCTGCACCGAACCTTCCGCCTCTAGCGCCCAGTTTCCCGCTTTTTCTAAAATCAAAAAACCTTTTTGCGCCCCCGCATTCTCGATCGCAATTTTCATCAATCTTTCCAGCAACCTACTCAAAACAATTTCACCCGAAATCGCTTGGGAAGCTTTCATCACCGTAGCTAAATCTAGCGTCTCTCCCAAATTGTTGCTAGTAGTCGCCGTTGTTGTTCGGTTAACTTTTGTTTGAGTAGTTGTCTTCCCTGAAGTTCTCGCTATTAATTGGGGATACTTCTCCTCCAAACTCTCAACTTTACGTTTAGCACCCCAGTATTGGTAGCCATAGTGAGCTTTAGTCAAGTATATTTGGGCAAATTCTTCTTTATCTTTTCCCAACCAGAACTTAGCAGCCAGTTCCGCCGCCAGCGCTTCATTCTGAATAAAATCATCCTCTCTCGCCTCAGCTATCGCGCGATCGTACAAATCCATCGCCTCCAAATCTCGACCTGAAATTCTCGCCATTTCTGCCGCCACTAGCGAGAACTTATGTGCGAAACTTTCCGAGCAGTTATCCGCCCAAACTTTGATTTGTTTCTGATTAGCTTCTAATTGCAGCCAGTAATCTTTTCGCTCCGATTCAGAAACCTCTGAATACAGAGCAGTTAAAATCAGACAACGGTAAAAATAATGGTGAGCACTAGAAATATGACCCATCAAATAATCGATCAGCTCGGCCGCGCGATCCGATGCTTCTAGCGCCTCACTATACTGTTCGTAAAGATAGAAAGTCTGCGCCTTTAAAACATAAAACTCACACAGCGCTGCCATGCTTTTACGGCTGTGGAAATTTTCTAAATGCTGTTCTTCGCTAACTTCATCCTTTTCGCCAATCAAATTTAAAATAGCTATCTTATTAGCAATAATAATATCAATCGCCCATAAATTTTTAGTTTGCTCGCAAAAATGGAGCGACTTCGCAATATCTTCCAAGAGATTATTTAAATTCATGCCCTGGAAGAAATAGGTAATAGTTTGAAACATCCGGTTATAACCCGTCCATTGCAAATTGCCCGATTGCAAGCCAACTTTATAACCTTCGTTATTAATTTCCGCCGTAGTTTTGAGCGGTCTCACCCAGCAGTTTAAGTAATTAGCAAAAATCACACTATCTTGGCAATTTTGAGACAAGTTATTGGAATTTTCGCTCAGAGTCAGAGCGAGTCTGCCAAACTCATAAGCCGATTGGTAATCCCCTAAAATTGAATTCAGGATAATTCCATAACACGAATAGCAGTAAGACCCTCCCGCTACAAAACCGTACTTAAGAGAAAGGTTAATCGCTTTAATCACAGTCAACTTCCACAGTTCTTGAGATGAAAAGAACGTTAGCGGCCCCATGTTACCCAATAATTTCATTGCCATTTGTTGAACGGGATCTTTCATCTTTTCGGCATGAATTAATGAAGCAATTTCTTGGTTTGCCAAGTTAGCTTTAGCTGCCGCCATTTCCGCATTAACCGCCTCGCTTAAATTATCTTCAGCCAAATCTATGCCCAGCAAGTGAAGGGCTTTGAGTCCAGATTTAACTGCTGATTCATATTTACTTAGCAGAGTGTACTGCACAATCAAAATGTTGTAAATTTCGGCTTTTTCTAGATCAGATTTTGCCCGGGTAAATGCCAGTTCTATTAAAGCTTCTGATTCTTCAAAATTGCCATTTAAATATTCGGCCTCTGCCAGCTCCTTATGAAAGGTAAAAGCTAGTTCGTAGGAGTCTTGCCAAATATCGCCCGGTAAAATTTCCAGACCGAATTTTAAGTAGTCTCTGGCAGCAGCATAAGCCGTTGCATCTTTGGCTTTGCGAGCGGCTGTTAAATTTAAAATAGCTAGTTCAGTTTTCTCGTGAGCATCAATGATTAAATTTCGACCCGAATTCAAATGATCGGCAATTTCAAAAATTCTTTCGGCTCGTCGCTCAGGAGAAATATTTGCTAGTAATAGGCGACCAATTTGTAGGTGAATTGCTGTTTGCAGTTTTGAGTCTATCAAAGCGTAACCTGACTGCTGTACGCGGTCGTGCAAAAATTTATAAGTAGTAATTACTAAGTCTGAGTTAATTATTTCTGATTCGGTAGCACCTAACTCAGAAGTAGTTAAGATTAATCCTTCTTGAATGGCTGGCAATAGTTCTTGAAAGGTAGCTAACCAAGATTTTTCATTAATAATTGCCAGAGTGTTTAAGTCAAAACTATTGCCCACGCAGGCAGCTAAACGCAAAACTTGCTGAGTTGATGGGGGCAGTCTTTTCAATTTGCCAAGCATCAATTCAATGACGTTATCAGTAATACCTACTGATTCAATTTCTGAAATATTCCAATCCCAGTTTCTTTGTTGAAAATTGAATCTGATCAGGTTTTCTTGATAGAGAGTTTTGAGAAACTGATTGACAAAAAAAGGATTACCTTGAGTTTTACTGATTACTAACTCGGCGAGGGGGAGCGCTGATTTTTGGTCTTTCCGCACGGTATCAGTAATTAAGTTAACTATCTGGTGAAGCTGTAAGGGAGCCAAGGTAATTCGCTCTATTCTTGCACCTTGATTTTGCAGCTCGTCCAAAGTCATCATTAAAGGATGAGATGGGTTAACTTCGTTGTCTCGATAAGCACCAATTAGAAATAGATAGTTGGTTTGCTCATCTGCGAGCATTACTTGTAGCAATTTCAATGTAGCAGAATCAGCCCATTGTAAATCGTCGAGAAAGATGACTAAGGGATAGTCAACTGAACAAAAGACGCGGATGAATTTTTGAAATACTAAATTAAAGCGGTTTTGTGCTTCGGTAGCGCCTAATTCTTGTACGGCGGGCTGTGGGCCAATGATTAATTCTACTTCAGGAATGACATCTACAATGATTTGAGTATTAGCGCCAACGGCAGCTAATATTTTTTGTTTCCAGGTATTGAGTTGATCTTCGCTTTCTGTTAAGAGTTGCTTGACTAATGATTGAAAGGCTTTGACAACGGCCGCGTAAGGGATATTTCGTTGAAATTGGTCGAATTTTCCGGCAATAAAATAACCTCTGGCTTTAGTAATTGGTTTATAAACTTCTTGTACTAAGGCGGATTTACCTATGCCAGAGTAACCGGATACTAGCATCATTTCGGTGCTGCCTCTGCTGACTCGCTCAAAGGCTGCTAATAAGGTTTCAACTTCTGTTTCTCTGCCGTAGAGTTTTT
>NZ_JAUBTR010000163.1:0-3499 GCF_036705045.1 Microcoleus sp. BR0-C5 | reverse complement strand
TCATTTGTTTATGATTGCTTTATTTGGTTTTCAATGTTCGTGACGGCTTTGTGTTCCGCCATGTAAATAAACATAAAGCATATTCTCAGGTTTGTAAAGTTTTTTAACAACAGATTAACTAATGAAAGTTATAAGCTTAAGTTATCAATATGAAGAAAAGTGGATAAAGAGGTAAGAATGCACAAAAAAGTAGGTAAAGCCTGGAAGCGCGTCGCCTTCAGGCATGGAAATATTAAGATACAGATTTTTGCTGGCTAGGTATCATAATGAGAGCCCAATAGGGAACTTCAGCGGGATCGACATCTGCGATCGCCCGAATTCGCTGATTCGGCATAGTTGCGCGTTCTATATACAGTGCTCGATCGAACTGTCCCAACTCAATCAGCACGTCCCGGACTTTCGCAAAATGCCGCCCCAGTTTAATAATCACAGCAGCATCAACAACCGCCAGTCGATCGCGCAAAACCTCAGCATCCAGCGTCGCAGGCATAATACTTAACACATCGTTACGATAAGTCAGCGGCACTCCCAACGCAGCAGCACTCGCCATTGTCGAAGAAATTCCCGGCACAACTTCAGTGGTAAATCTCGCCGACAAACGGTTGAATAGATACATAAACGAGCCGTAGAGAAAAGGTTCGCCCTCACATAGCACCGCCACATCCTGTCCCTCGCTCAGATGGGCGGCAATTTTCTCGGCAGCAATATCATAATAAGGTTGAGACGATCGCGTCGGACTAAAAGGCAACGGCATCGGAATCTCAATTTGCTCCGGGCGCAGATAATCAGCAACGATCGCCCGCGCCAGCACCTTACCATTTTCCATCGCCGGATAGGCAATCACCGGCACCGATTGCAAAATCCGATAAGCTTTCAAAGTAATCAACTCTGGATCGCCAGGGCCAATACCCAAACCGTACAATTTACCAGTAGCCTTAGTCATAATTCATCCTTTTTCGCTAACGCATTCACGGCTGCCGTTGCCATTGCACTGCCACCGCGCCGCCCGTGCAACGTAATAAATGGCACTCCCCGACTGTTGGCAGCGAGTTCGGCTTTGGATTCGGCAGCCCCCACAAATCCTACCGGGAAACCCAGAATTAAAGCCGGTTTGGGTGCTCCGGCATCCAGCATTTCCAGTAGTCGGAACAAAGCAGTCGGGGCATTGCCGATGGCCACAACCCCACCCTGCAAGTTGTCCAGCCATAAATCAAGCGCCGCTGCCGATCGAGTATTTCCCATTTGCCGCGCCAACTCCGGGATCTCGGAATGCCAGAGGGTGCAAATCACCGGATTGTCAGCGGGAAGGCGTTTGCGAGTGATGCCTTCGGCCACCATCCGGGCATCGCACAGGATGGGCGCGCCTGCGGAAAGGGCTTGGCGTCCGCAGGTGGCTGCACCGGGGGAAGCTGCTAAATCTGTAACAATATCGGTCATGCCACAACTGTGAATTAGTCGCACGGCTACCGATTCTAAATCGGGCGGCAAGCTTGACAAATCTGCTTCGGCTCGAATTGTGGCGAAGGATTTGGTGTAGATTTCTGTTCCGTCTCGAATGTAGTCAATCATTGTTTAAAACTGCTATGGGAAGTTTGTGGGATTTGTGAAATAGATTTTTTGAATGAACCGCGAAGGCGCGAAGGAAGAAATATCAAGAGAGATAGAAAGAGAAATGATTACAATTTGTCAGTTTTTAGGGGATATTTTTTCACTTTCAATTCCGATTTTCGGTGCTGAACAACTCCTGTAATTGGTCGATCGCCTGCCGATCAACAAACTCACCAAATGACTCCACAGGCTCTCGAAACCGCTGATACACCCGCAACATTTGTTCGATCGCACCGGGCATCTCGATCGCACTCACCGCCTGAAAAATTGGTCGTCCGAAGGGCAAATCTTTTCTACCCGCATAAATGTCGTAACCTTCGATAGTTTCGTCTCCTCGCTCAATCTGAATTCCCACCAGCGTGATATCAATTGGCTGGTGCTGGGCGCAGGACTTTTGGCAACCGCTGAAATGGATGTTAATCGGTTGGTCGATCGTCAATTTTTGCGCTAAATCCCTCACCATTGATAGGGCGTGACTTTGAGTATCTGTCGCCGCCGACGCACAGCCGCTGCTGCCAGCACAAGCCACCAAGCACGAATCTAGGCGAGTCGCCGACGAGTGCAATCCCAAATCGGCGATTTGCTGTTTTACCTCAAAAAGCTGGGAGTTGGGGATATCAGAAATCAACAGATTTTGCCACGGCGTAAGTCTCAGGGTACCGCTGGCTAGATTTTGGGCTAAATTTGCCAAATTCCGCAGTTGCTTTGATTCTAGCCTACCGAGAGGCAGCGCTATTCCCATGTAGGATAAATCCGACTGTCGCTGAGGGTGGATGCCGAGATGTCGGTGAGGGGAGAGGGATTTTTCAGATGAGGCATCTTGCCTGTTTTGGGGAGAGGTGCCTGATGTGAATTGCAATAAAAATGGTAAATTCCTCTCTACCCTTTCTAGATAACTTTCAGCGCCCCAATCTGCCAGCAGGTGACGCAAACGCGGTTTTTTGCCATCAATTCGAGGTCGATTTTTGGTGTATTCAAGATAGGTGCTAGCGAGGGCGGCTAATACTAAAATACATTGCGATTCTTGGATTAAAATTCCTGTATCGCCGTTTAAATGCAGCCGAAAAACGATTTCTGATTGGGTTGAAAGCCTTTGAGCAGCTAATAAAATATCGTTGCGTAAAGCCTGGATCGAAACCGATTCCCCGCCGTCCAAGCCAATACTGAACTTAGGCGAAAGTTCCGACAATTCGGAATGTGTTTGCAGATAATCATCCCAAGCTTTGACTAGCGGGCGAGTATCCAGTAACTGCTGGCGATCGAGCCCTGCTGTCGGACTTGCCATAATATTGCGAATCGGGTCAACTTCCACGCGGCGAGACGCTATCCCCAATTCCTGCAAGCGGTTCCAGACTTCGGGGGCAATTTCCGAGTTCACTTCTCGGATTTGCAAATTTGCCCGATTTGTCACTTGCAAACAGCCGGTACTGTATTGATCCGCCAAATCGGCGATCGTCCGACACTGCTGCGCGTTTAAAATTCCCCCCGGAATCCGCATTCTCGATAAAACTCCGTCTCGGGCTTGGGAACCGTAAAATAAACCCGGACAAGTCGGCAAATCAGTCAAAGCTAACAAATAATCTCCTCCCCGTGCTACGCAGGGAATCCAAAAGTAAACGCCCACAAAGCGCCCCCGAAATCGGCATTCTGACTTTTACAGTTGCGGCACAGCGCCGGAATTGCACCGGACTTTCCCGCTTTCAGGTTTTAGAAAGGTATCACGAGCTGACCGACAGAAAGCAAAACCCTCAACTTTCTTAACAAAACCCTGGCGATGGCGTCGGGCCCCGCAAGCTACGCCCCTGTCTCTCCTTTCATCAGCTATCCTAATCACACTCATCAGTTTAACTGTCGTCAAACCCCTTTACAAACCTTAACGATAGGCGTAATA
>NZ_JAUBTR010000162.1:0-3506 GCF_036705045.1 Microcoleus sp. BR0-C5 | reverse complement strand
TCGAATGCAGGAACCTCGCTCTATCTTAAAAGGTAAATAGGCCTTGCGATCGAGACTTTTTCAGTGACATTGGACTTAAGTCCTCACTACAAACCGGATCGATCGCCCTCAAGCGCTAAGCCGAGGGATTTGACCGGGCATGATATCAAATATCATCAGGTAACGGTAGCAGTAATGCCTCTATTTGCACCCGCAAACCAGGCCAAATACTTGTAACAATATTCCAAATAACTTCCGAACTCACTTGGTCATAACGGTGAACTAAAATATTGCGTAAGTTAATCGCATTTCGCCAATCAATTTCGGGATGAAACTGCTGAAAATCGATCGAAACTCTCCGAGAGGCTTCGCCCAAAATCCCCAACTGCCGCTCTACGGCACTTTGCATAAAAACACTTTCAAGCCGGAGTCTCGGATGAGGCATTCGCCGTAAACTCTTGAATCCGACGGATTGCTTGCGCCATGTCCCAAAGTGAAGCACTATCCCGATCGCCCGCTTGCATAAATCACTCGATGCGTTTTCAAAATGTTCGATCGCCGATAGGGATTTTTTAACTGTTTTTTTTCCACCAAATCTACAGAACGGTGAAATAAATCCTCTATCTCTTCCTGCATAAGCTGTTCTACATTTAAACTGTGTGTCAAAAATCAATAAAACTCTTGTGGGACGGGCTTCTAGCCTGTCCCAAATCTCCAATTTAAATGCGTAACAGCTTACTCAATAAATAAGACAGCGTGAGGCGGTGCGATGACTCGTAAGTAACTAATAAATCCACATCGCTATCAGGGCGAAAATCATCCCGCAGCACCGATCCAAACAGGGCAAAATCGACAATGTTCCAGCGCGGGCAAAATTGTGCGATCGCATCTAAAGAAACTTTTAGGCGATCGCTCACTACATATTCTAAATCCGCTTGTAACTCAATCATGGGCGAGTCAACCTCAGACTACAAAATTCAGAGAATCCAAGCATTGCTATAGCAGCCGCTAATTTACCACACTTGAGCATCCCAGACACATTTAAGTTTTCGATGCAAACAAAATTTACTAGACTTACTGATAAGATGAGAGGAGCTAGATTGAGAGGTCATCTTATGTCGCCGATAAAACAACGCCTTCTAGAAGCGATCGAACGGACTCCTGAATCGCTTTTAGAGCAAACCCTGACATTCCTGGAATTTTTGACCAGTCGGACACAGACCGCGCTCGCCCCAGACTTCGACTCGGATTTTGACTCAGACACCGACTCCAACGACAAAATCCTCGCTGACCTGAAAGCCTCGCTCCACCAAGCCAAAGCGGGACAAACCTTCCCCATCGAGGAGCTCTGGGACGGCATCAATGTCTGAGATGCCAGTCCAACTCAAATTCACGGCACTTTTCAAACGTCGCCTCAAAGGACTCGCTAAAAAGTATCGCCAAATTCAAACCTATGTTCAGCCCGTCCTCGATGAGATTATCCAAGGAAACTTCATCGGAAACCTGATTGCAGGCACCCAATACACCGTTTACAAAGTCCGGGCTAAAAACAGTGATGCCCAAGTTGGTAAGAGCGGTGGCTATCGTTTGATTTATCAAGTTGAATCACCGACTCAGGTTGTTTTACACCTGATTTACTCGAAATCAGAACAAGCAAACATCTCGGCCGAGGAAATCCAAACTGCGATCGCACAATACCAAGCAGAACCAGGCGAATAAGACATTTTTCAAGTCTAAACTTTGGATATCGCCGACATTGATATCACATATGGCCCAAGTCCCGACCTTCTGGCGGCAGCAGTGTATCTTTGAGAGTTGACACAAATTTTTTAAACTTGTGCTAACTCTTGACTACATACTGACTAGAGTGAAAAATATGCAAAAACGCCAGCAACAAACCAACCAACCTATGAACTTTTCAGAAAAATCAGGGGGCAAAAGTCCCACATCCCCAAAAATCAACTCAACACACAATCTCGGCGTCGGAGGATTGCGGAAATTACTTTTTGCCGCCGGAATAGCCTCTCTGTGCGCTAGCTGTCAAAATCCTCAAGCACCCACCGCCACAACTCCCGGAGGCAGCCCCGGAACCAGTCCCGCAGCCACTCCCGTCGTAGTCAGCAGCCCCGGAGACCCAAATACTGTCAAAATTGTCTCCATGCTGCCCATGACAGGCAGCGCCTTGGGTCAAGCTCAAACAATGGTCAACGGCATCCAACAAGCCCTCGCCGAAACCAACTCCAAAGCTTGCGACGGCAAAATCCAAATCCAATACGAAGTTTTCGATGACGCCACCGCCGCCGCCGGCAAATGGGACCCGGCCCAAGTAACGTCCAACTCCAACAAAGCCGTCGCTGACGGTTCCGTAGTTGCCGTCATCGGTCACTATAACTCCGGTGCCGCCAAACTTTCCATTCCTGTGCTCAACCAAGCTAACATCGTCATGATCAGTCCGGCCAACACTTATCCGGGACTGACTAAACCAGGAAAAGGCGAAGCCAAAGAGCCTAACGTTTATTATCCCGCTGGCACTCGTAATTTCACCCGCGTTGTCCCCGCTGACGACCTTCAAGGGGCTGTAGCTGGCAACTGGGCGAAATCTTTAGGCGTACAAAAAGTCTACATTCTCGACGACCAAGAACTCTACGGCAAAGGCATCGCTGACGTTTTTGAAGCAACTTCTAAAAAGTTGGGAATTCAAGTCCTCGGAAGAGAGGGAATTGATATTAAAGCTAGCGACTATAAGGCGTTAATGAATAAGATCAAAGCTTTAAATCCAGACCTAATTTACTTCGGTGGCACTACTCAGAGCAATGCCGGACAAATAATTAAAGACATGAGAAATGTCGGAATGACGCCTGATGCAGTTAAATTCATGGGGCCCGACGGCATTAAAGAGCAAGCTTTAATTGACGCGGCAGGCAAAGATGCCGAAGGAATTTACGCTACTTTTGGCGGCTTGCCTCCTCAAGAATTAACTGGTGTCGGTGCGAAGTGGTACGAAAGTTACAAGGCAAAATATAATGCTGAACCGGAAGCTTATGCAGCTTACGCCTATGAAGCTGCTAAAGTTGCGATCGGCGCAATTAATAAAGTTTGCAAAAATGACCGCGCTGCTATCCGCGAAGCTGTCTTGGCAACTAAAGATTTTAACGGGGTACTCGGCACTTGGAGTTTTGACACCAACGGCGACACGAGCTTGACTACAATGTCAGGAAATGTTGTTAAAGGTGGCAAGTGGGAGTTCGTGAATGCGCTCAAGACGGAATAATTAGTCAGTTGTCAGTTGTCAGTTGACTGTTGTCAGTAGTGATTTTAACTGGTTCCTAGGCTCTGCTTAGGAACCAATGTAACTCTTGGTCTGCTGGGCTTTCCGATCCGAAAAATTGGAGGTAGAGCCTCCGAATCCGCGTTTCTAATATCTGCCTAGAAACGAGTAGAATGAATGTTCGTGCGATTCGTTGAAGCGTGAATCACGGTGAAAGCCCGTACATAGCCCTTCCAGCCACAAGGCTGAACTCTCGGTC
>NZ_JAUBTR010000161.1:0-3514 GCF_036705045.1 Microcoleus sp. BR0-C5 | reverse complement strand
ACGTTCTGAAACTTTACCCAAATGGGATATCAAGATTATCCCCATTTAATAGGTACTTTATTTTTCCGCAAGTCCCTAAGGCTCGTCGTCGCATTCATGAAAGAGAGACTCGAACCCAAGCTAAAACAACAACTGAGAAGCTCTCTCTAGTTGTTCCTTATCCTAAAATTCTAGAGGTTTTAGAAAAAGCTCGCTTTGAAGCAACTCTTGAGGTGAAACATTATCAACGAAGTAACCGTTACAGATGTGGACGGCCTCAAATCGACAAAATTCCCCGGATGGATACAGGGATTGCTCGGTCTTTTCAGAGATTTATTATTATTGCTCTGATGGTTTCCTGTCCTCCGCGACGACCCAAGGAATATTATGAGGCAGAAATCGGTAAAAGTTTGATCAAGGGCGGATTTCAAGATGGCTTGTTCGTGTCAGTAGAAAAGATGAAAAATCCTAATGAGGCTCAGTATTATCTCTATCCTGAAGACTACAAGACCATGAAAACCTACGGAGAACTTGTGATTCCTCTAACCAATTTTACTTTTCCCGATGACACCAAATTTTATGACTATCTTGAAATGTGGATTAATAAGTGGCGTAAGATTTTGATTAAAGAGCAGACACATAATTTTCTCTTTCTCCAAGACAAAAATGGCAAACTTCTGAATTCATCAACTTTTGGGAAAAAAGTTAAACATATTTTTTGGCGATTTGCCGAAATTTCTATGTCTCCTCACAAGTTGCGTCACTCGTTTGAAACTTACAGTCAAGAGATTGGTCTATCAGACGCCGAAAAACAAGCTTCAGTTTTAGCAATGGGACACAGCCTTGAAACTAAAAGGAAACACTACGATTTACGCGAGAAGATGAAAATCATGCAACCAGCTCTCGATTTTAACCAGCGAATTGTTGAAAAAGAACTTAGGAACTTTGACCGAAGCAAATTGGTTGAAGGGATGATTAATCTTGATGATGAGGACGACGACGAAGAATAATCTATTAGCCCCAAGCATCGCTTGGGGCTTTTTTGTTAGCTTCATTTTTGGACTGCAATCCTATAACCTTTGACTAGCCTGGACTCGAACGCTAGTCTGTACTTGGATCTATTCAGATATTCAAATGTTTGAGCGTCTGAACATCTGAATGTTTGTATTCTTTGTCGTGATTAAACAGTTCCAGGGATTGATCTACGGGCTTTTTCTGGGCTGATCGCACTCTTAGATGTAAACATTCAAACATCTAAATGCTTAAATGTTATCGTCGGGATTGAACTGCTGGAGGTATTTAGCTACGGACTTCTCCACCAGCTCACTCATTTCCTGACCGGACTGCGCTGCTGCGGATTTAAGTTGGCGGTGCAGAATTTTTGGCAGATAAACGGTAGTGCGGACAAAGTTGGGGTCTTTGCTTTTGGATAGCGCGGTGCCGGGAGAAACGTCGGGTTCCCCAGGCTTGAGTTTCTTGGCTTTTAGCAAATCATCAAAGCGGCTCATGGAAGTATCTCCTTTCCAACAGCGGTGTAGCACCCCCAAGCAGCTTTAGCGTAAGGGTCTTTGATGGCGTTTACGGGAACCCCGGCGAGGGCAGCTTTTTGAAATACCGCCAGCCTCCTGATATCAGACTTGAAAATGGGCAATCCTGCTTTTTCGATGGTTGCCCTAGATTCAGCGCCGACTTTACTCGGAGCGGGCGGGATGACTGTAAGCAAAATGCGGTAATTGGATTGCAGAGAATAAAGAGCCTCGACCATTTGCAGCATAGCGCTCAGGGCCATAGCATCGGGAGAGCTGGGCAATATCAGCAAATCGCACCCTTCTGCTAGAGTTTTCAGGTCTTCTGGGGTGGGTCGTGCAGGCGTATCGATGACGATATGTTCGTAATCCCTCGCATAGCGCACGCCTTGCTTTTCATCGACTACTTTGAACGGGAGAGAACCGCGAGCAGCCCAATCTAAGGCACTGCGGTTGAGGTCGCCATCTACCAACAACGCGGGTGCTTTGGTCTGCAAGTAAGCGGCTAAGTGCAGTGCTGTGGTAGTCTTCCCGACTCCCCCTTTAAATGAGGCGATTGTCACAATCATAGGTAAGCCTGCTGAGTTCATCAACCAGATTTTACAACCTGAACATCTGAATGTCTAGATGATTGAATGTTTAAATGTTTAATTTCTAGAAGAAGCCATCCATATTCTTTACGCTCAGAAGTGCAGCCAGAGCGATCGCATCCTTATGGCAAATCTCCAGTACATTTGCACTTTTTTGGAAGTAGCCCGCCCCTATTGAGTACCGTTAGAACTATTGGCCTTGCTCCGGTTCCTCAAAGATTGAGGTCAGACAATCCGGGATGATCCTTGGGACTATGACCCAATATCCAGTGGTATTTGCGATCGCTCTCCTGAATTGGCAGGTCGTTCATGCGGTGGCAATAAGCCACCGCATGAATCCGTGTTCGTCGAACTCCCAATTTTCATTACCGTAGGAACGGAACGAGTTGCCGACATCATCATGCCATTCGTAAGCAAACCGGACAGCAATTCGGTTATCTCCAAAAGTCCAAAGCTCCTTGATAAGACGGTAGTCCAATTCTTTAAGCCACTTACGTATCAAGAACTGTACGATCGCATCACGACCAGATAGAAATTCACAGCGGTTGCGCCAAATGTTATCCGGCGCGTAAGCGAGTGATACTCATTCGGGGTTATGAGTGTTCCAAACATCTTCTGCGATTCGGACTTTTTGGATGACGGATTCATTATCAAAAGGCGGCAGCGGTAGTCGAGGATTTTCGGGGTTGTTCATAGTGTGGTAGCGTAAAATAATAGCATTTCAAGCGTTTCTATGAGCTTGTTCCAACTTACAACAGGCGCTTTACTGTGGTTTATTTCTCTCTCATTGAGTGCTTTGGTTGAGTCCAAAGTGAACGATACATAGCCCACTTGGAAGATTGCGGGTCACTTTTAGGGCGTTTCAAATCTGTGCCATACCGCCATCGACAAACAGCTCGATGCCGTTGACAAAGCTGCTGTCGTCACAGGCGAGAAAGACAACGGCTTTGGCAATTTCATCGGGCGTCCCTACTCTTCCCAGGGGGATATCTTTGGCTGGGCTATCTATGAATTCCTGCACCTACTCATCACTCACTCCCAGGACATTGTAAGCAGGAGTAGAAAACACGCCAGGACTAATGGCATTAACCCGAATTTTGCGCTCTCTGAGGTCGAGAATCCAATTACGAGCAAATGAGCGCACGACGGCTTTGGTAGCGATGTACACACTGAAGGCGCTCGCAGATAAGAATGAGGAACTCGGCGACGCTTTTCCTAGAAATTACAACAGCTTGGAAAAACCAATTTTGCGAGAGTTGTTGAAAATCTTAGTCATGCGTTTTAAGGGCAACTCCTTTAGATTCACTGTTAGCCTTATTCTCTGTGTCATGCGGTTCAACGCTTAGGGGCTTGCAATTAAATATAACCCCAGTTATGCTAGAAGGGTAGGAAACAAAAAATCTGACATGAGCGGTTGTG
>NZ_JAUBTR010000056.1:41914-47033 GCF_036705045.1 Microcoleus sp. BR0-C5 | reverse complement strand
GAAGGAAGAAGGAAGAAGGAAGAAGGAAGAAGGAAGAAGGAAGAAGGAAGAAGGAAGAAGGAAGAAGGAAGAAGGAAAAAACTATGCCCAACCAATGCCCGATGCCCGATGCCCGATGCCCGATGCCCGATGCCCAATTACCAAAATAATTATGAGTGCTTTTCGTGTAGGAATTGCTGGGCCGGTTGGTTCGGGGAAAACTGCTTTACTGGATGCTTTGTGCAAGGCGCTGCGGCAGCAGTACCAGATTGCGGTTGTTACTAATGATATCTATACTCAGGAAGATGCTCAGTTTTTGGTTCGGAGTCAAGCTTTAGAGAGCGATCGCATTTTGGGCGTAGAAACAGGAGGCTGTCCCCACACAGCCATCCGCGAAGATGCTTCCATTAACTTAGTAGCTATAGAAGAGTTAGAACAAAAATTCACTGATTTAGATTTAGTATTTGTCGAAAGCGGCGGCGATAACTTGGCGGCAACGTTTAGCCCAGAGTTAGTAGATTTAACAATTTACGTAATCGATGTCGCAGCAGGCGATAAAATTCCACGAAAAGGCGGCCCAGGAATTACTAAATCTGATATGTTGGTAATTAATAAAACAGACCTCGCACCTTATGTAGGAGCAGACTTAGGCGTGATGGAACGGGACGCGAAAAAAATGCGCGGCGACAAACCTTTTGTTTTTACTAACCTGAAGACAAAGGAAGGATTAGAATCAGTAGTTAACTTTGTTAAGTTGAATATTGGTGATAATTAGGGATTAAGCGCGCGATCGTCCATTCCCAATGCTAAAATTCCCAAAATTTTACCCAAATTGGTAAGCAAAGTTTCGGTTGTCTCAACAAAAACCGCTTGTCCTTCGAGTTTTAAGAATTTCCACCTATCTCCTGTAGTGACAGCCCCATAAATTGTGGTAATCTCATTACCTTCGCGCTCGTTGAAGATTTTAGCTGCTAGCATTTCAGCTATGCACTGTCCCAATCCCGAATTAATGTTTTCCTTTTTAGCCTCTACAATAGCAATGACTGGGGCTTTTACAATCAACAATTCTGGCGATCGACTTATCAAAAAATCACAACTCCCATTCAGCCCTCTTTCAGCATCTACAGTAAAATCAATGCCAGAAAATAAGCTCACGCGATGGTGCAAAAGTTTTCTCACTTCCATTAAAATCGGCGCGATAATCAGTTCCGAACGCGATTTTTCTGTATTGCTACCGAGAGCTACAGGCAGATTTTCTTGCAAAGTTTCTGTCAGTAATCTGCTGTACTCTAACTCTGGTGCAGGAGTGAAGATTTCGACTATTTCAGAATAAGCTAAGTCAAAGGTTTTCAAAACTCTGTCTAAATTAAAGTCACTGTATGCCATTTGACTTTCTCCGGGTTACAAATTATCGTTAAGCGAAGCTATCCCGAAGGGAATCGCCTATTTACTTTAACACTCCCTACCGTACTACCAATTCCCTGACCAAATTTGCCAAACGTTCTGTACTGTCTGTCACCGCTAATTGAGCAGCAGCTTGAGACATTTTTTCCAAGTATTCGGAATCTCTTAACAAATACAACACTTTGCTTTGCAATACCTCTGCTGTCAGTTCGCTTTGACGGAATACCACAGCGGCGCCGGCTTTAGCAAATACTTCCGCATTAAATCTTTGGTGGTCGTCAGCGGCGTGAGGAAAAGGAATTAAAATAGAAGGTACGCCCGTCACTGCTAATTCTGTCATGGCACTGGCGCCCGATCGACTAATTGCTAAATTTGCTCGCTGCAACAAACTCGCCACATTGTCGTAAAATGGCATTGACAAATATTGCTCGTGTTTCAAACTCTCGGCATCCGGGTCATTATTTCCGGTGAGGTGAACCACCCAAGCACCGGCATCAAACCAAGCCGGAGCACACTCGCGCACTAACTTATTGACGGCGACAGCACCTTGAGAGCCGCCCATGACTAAAATTACAGGTACACTGTCAGGAATTGGCAAATTGAGAGGTTGGGGGGCGAGGAATTGCGATCGCACCGGCGTACCAGCAACCACGGTTTTCGCGCGGGGTAAATGCTGGGCTGCTGCTTCAAATCCGATCGCCACAGCAGTGCACAAAGGACTAAACCAGCGCGTCACTTTCCCCGGAATGGCATTAGATTCATGGAGAATCACCGGCAAACCCAAAGAGCGAGCCGCTAGAATTGCCGGTGCTGCGATGTAACCGCCGGTAGTAAAGACTCCCTGAAAATTTCCCGCTTTGAGCAACTTCCGCACATGAAGGATCGAGCCGACGAGTCCGCCCAAAATTCGCACTGTACCTAGTCCAAATCGCTGCTGAAAGCCTTCAACGGCGATCGTGTGGAGGGGGTAAAGGGATGAAACTAACTCGGTTTCCATGCGATCTGGGACTCCTAGCCATTCGATCTGACAGTCGTTCAACTGACTAGCGGTGGCGATCGCAGGAAATAAATGTCCACCAGTGCCGCTAGCTGCAACCAACAACCGGAGGGGGGCTTTTGTCAAGGTTTTTGTTTCTTTTACAAGTACAAGTTCCACAGGTCAATCGATTTTATATTGGAGGTTTTAGATTATTATGCTTATTATTCCGGCAGTTTCAGCCAATTTTCAATCAGCAATCTAAAATTAGATTGTGCCGTGTCCGTCCTTCCGTTGTCAGTGTTCGTTGCAGGCGAACAGTTGCCCGCGCCACGACTCCTGACAAATAACCAAATTATCACCTAATGCGTAATTTTTTGAATTTAGTGCCAAGTGCATCTGAGTATTTTTCCAGCCGTCGGGACAAAAAAGCCGATCAGGCGATCGTTTTTGGCTTTAACTGCGGGCAGTCGATCGCTCAAATGTTGTTATGTTTAACAGTGGTAAGTGCTGGCGTGCTGCATCAAGGTGCGGCAAGAGCGATCGGTGCGATCGGGGCGACTCCCCAAACGATCGCCCAAACCCCTGCCAATGCGCCTGCCCCACTCACAAAAGTGCTAACTGAAATTGACGCAGCGGCCAACCGGCGCGATGTCAAAGCAGTCATGGCATTTTACAGCCCGAGTTTCACTCATTCTGACGGCTTAAACAGCCGCATCATGGAAAAAGCCCTCACCCAACTCTGGGAGAGATATCCAAGTTTAAATTATCGCACCGAGATCAAATCTTGGAAAACCGAAGGTAGCGCGATTATTGCAGAAACCATAACTACAATTGCCGGCACTCAAAAAAAGGATGGCAGAGAATTAAGTCTCAAAGCTACCATCCGTTCTCAGCAGCGCTTTGAAGGCGAAAAAATAGTTAGTCAAGAGATTTTAGCCGAACAAACTCAGCTTACTTCTGGCCAAAATCCTCCCACAATTCAAGTGAATTTGCCGGAGCAAGTTAAGGTGGGCGAAGAGTACCATTTTGATGCCATTGTTCGAGAGCCGATCGGCGATGATATTTTAATAGGGACTGTTTTGGAGGAACCCATTACCGAAAAAACTTTTTTTAATCCCTCAGAAGTCGAGCTGGAGTTGCTAAATTCCGGGGGAATTTTCAAAGTAGGTAAAGCTCCGGCTACGCCCGAAAATCTGTGGGTTTCAGCAGTTTTGATGCGACAAGGTGGAATTGCAACAGTTAGTGTGCGATTGCGGGTTGTCAAGTAATAAAATAGGTGTTATGGGTTATTTGGGTAATTTCTGTAGTGGCGGTTTAAGTAAAATCTCTAATACAAATGAGAGAACCCGGTAAACCAGCCCCTACAAGAATTATGGTTAATTGACCCGACTTGATTTTATACTAAATAAAAACTCAGTTTTTTCTCTTACTTCCTCTCTCTGCGCCCTCTGCGCCCTCTGCGGTTAATACATCTTCCTGATTATTAAAAATGATTTCTATCCAAAATCAAATTGTTTTCATTACAGGTGCGAGTAGCGGTATTGGAGCAGCCTGTGCCAAGATATTCGCCAAAGGTGGAGCCAAACTAATTTTAGCAGCCCGCCGCCTTGAAAAGCTCGATCTACTAGCAAACGAACTTGTAGAAACAAAATTGATTGCATCGGCGAACGAGATTTATTTGGTAGAATTGGACGTGCGCGATCGCCCGCAAGTTGAATCCGCGATAGCTGCACTTCCCGATGCCTGGAAAAACATTGATATTCTGATTAACAATGCGGGATTGAGCCGTGGTTTAGACAAACTGCACGAAGGCAACTTTCAAGATTGGGAAGAAATGATTGATACCAATGTTAAAGGCTTGCTTTACATGACTCGCTCGATCGTGCCGGGAATGGTAAGCCGAAACCGCGGCCACGTAGTGAATATCGGCTCAATAGCAGGCCGCCAAGCTTATCCGAAAGGTAATGTTTATTGCGCTTCCAAAGCAGCGGTGAGAGCGATTTCCGAAGGCTTAAAACAAGACCTTTTAGGAACACCCGTGCGAGTGACGGAAATAGAGCCTGGTTTGGTGGAAACAGAATTTAGCAATGTCCGGTTTCACGGCGATTCAGAAAAAGCAAAAAATGTCTATCAAGGATTGACACCGCTGACTGCGGACGATGTGGCTGATGTCGTGTATTTTTGCGCGACGCGATCGCCCCACGTCAATATTAGCGAAATCTTGCTAGTTCCGACAGACCAAGCGAGTGCAACTCTGGTTCACCGAAAAGAGTTGTGAGTTTTTAGTGGTAAGTGTCCGGATTGCGATCGAATTCTCAGGAAGCTTAATTGGTAGATGCACCCTGATTAATTAACTCCCGACCAATTTTGGCCGGGTTTTTTTTTGAGCGATCGCCCCCCTCGCCAGAAATTCTCCTAAATTCTGCCAAAGTGTCCTGAAAGAGGTGCTGTGAGGCCGGAGACTAAATTAGTAGATGCACCCTGATTAAATAACTCCCGACCAATTTTGGTTTGGGGTTTTTTTTTGCCGTATCGAGGGTGATGCTGAATAAAGTTTGAGGTTGTCCGGATTGCGATCGAATTCTCAGGAAGCTTAATTGGTAGATGCACCCTGATTAATTAACTCCCCGCCAATTTTGGTTTGGGGTTTTTTTTTGCGGTATCGAGGGTGATGCTGGAGAAAGTTTGAGGTTGTCCGGATTGCGATCGAATTCTCAGGAAGCTTAATTGGTAGATGCACCCTGATTAATTAACTCC
>NZ_JAUBTR010000056.1:41649-41814 GCF_036705045.1 Microcoleus sp. BR0-C5 | reverse complement strand
CCGCCAATTCTGGTTTGGGGTTTTTTTTGGCGATCGCACCCCAAACCACGAATTTTTCCAAATTTTTCCAAACTGTCCGGAACAGGTACACCTCGAACCGGAGACTAAATTAGTAGATGCACCCTGATTAATTAACTCCCGACCAATTTTGGCCGGGTTTTTTTT